>NZ_JBFAOJ010000143.1:0-15634 GCF_040675205.1 Streptosporangium sp. NPDC049644
GCTGGAGTCCCGGCTGGTGCCGCGTGGCTACGCGCTGCTGTCGCGGTACGCGGACGAGACGGGCATCTCGGTCGAGCCGACCGGAGCCGTCCTGGGCCGTCAGTCAGGTGACCGGACTACAGCAGTCCGGTCACCGATGGTGTGTCATCGGGAAGAGCATGTCCGCACGGGAGGCGGAACGGCGAGGCCGCCGGTGGCCCGCAGGATCCCCGGGAGGCTCACACGGGGACGCGGGCCCCTCCGCGCACGCGCCTTATGAGGTCGGCGGCGGCCTCCGGCCACCGGGGGTGGTCGAAGGTGAAACCCGCTTCGAGCAGGCGGCCGGGGACGACCCGGCGGCTTTTCAGCAGAAGTTCGGTGTCCGAGCGCAGCGCGAACGCGCCGAGCCCGGCCATCCACCTCGTCGCGGGCAGGCCGATCCGAATCCCCCATGCCGCGCGCAGCACGCGCATGAAGGCGCGCTGCGGCAGAGGATCGGGAGCGGCGAGGTTCACCGGCCCGGCCAGGTCTTCCCGGTCGGCCAGGAACTCGACGGCGCGGACGAGGTCGCGGTCGTGGATCCAGGACATGTACTGCGCGCCGCCCGCGATCGGGCCGCCGAGGCCGAGCCGCGCCATCCGCAGCAGGACGTCGAAGACGCCGCCGCGATCGGGACTCATCACCATGGCGGTACGCAGGGCGACCTTGCGCGTGTGCGGGGTTTCGGCCCGTTCCTGCTCCCGCTCCCACGCTTTCGCGATCTCGACGCTGTAGGCCCAGTAGTCCGGGACACCGGGTTCGGTGCCGCCGAGCACGCCGGTCGCCTCGTCGTTGGGCACGTCGAAGCGGTGGGCGTAGACGGTGGCGGTGCTCATCTGCAACCAGACCCGGGGAGGCCGCGCGGCGGCCGCGATCACCTCGCCCACGACCCGGGTGGAGTGCACGCGCGAGTCCATCATGGCCCTCAGGTTGGCGGCGGTGTAGCGGCAGTTGACGCTGCGCCCGGCCAGGTTGACCACGATGTCACTGCCGTCGATCTCCTCCGCCCAGGGCCCCAGGGTCTCCCCGTCCCAGCGGATGTCACGCTGCCGCACCGGCCGCCTGGTCAGCACCACGACGTCATGCCCCGCGGCGGTCATCGCACGATCCAGGATCGCGCCCACCTGACCGCTTCCTCCGGGTATCACTATTTTCATCGGACTCCCCAGAACGTGTGAGGCCAGCCTAGCGCGGCACGCTGAACGCGTTCAAAAGAGGCCGGCCTTGCCCACCGATCCGCGCACATGCGCGGCGGCCTCATAAAGGTTCCCCCTGTGGTCCGGACACCGGCGGTGTGTCATCAGGTCGATCGACGCCCAGTGCCTTCCTCACCCGAAGGGCGGCCCGCCGACGGGCTCGGGGGTGGTGTCAGGAAATGACCGGGCTGCGGCGCTCGATCAGTACGACGTCACGCCAGACGCCGTGGTGGCGGCCGATCCGCTCGCGGGTGCCGATCACCCGGAACCCGGCGCGTGCGTGCAGGGCGAGGCTGGCGGTGTTCTCGGGGAAGACGCCGGAGTGGATCGTCCAGATTCCGGCGGCCTCGGTGGAGGCGATCAGAGCCGCGAGCAGCGCGGAGCCGACACCGCGGCCTCGGGCCGCGGGGTGGACGTAGACCGAGTGCTCCACCACCCCGGCGTAGACGCACCGGTCGGAGACCGCGGCCGCCGCGACCCAGCCCAGCACCCGGTCACCGTCCCGGTCACCGCCGGTGCCGACGGCGACGTGGCTGTGGGCGGGCAGCTTGGCCGCCACGAAGTGCTCCCAGGTCGGGACGGTGGTTTCGAAGGTCGCCTGGCCCTCGTCGATGCCAAGTCGGTAGATGGCCAGCACCTGGGCGCCATGCCTCGCGGTCATGGCCGTGATGCGCGGCCCCGCGGTGGTGGTCATGTCCGGCCTGCGGCGGGGACCAGTTCGGCCAGCAGCGCGCGGACCCTGGCGTCGATCTCGTCGCGGATGAGGCGTACCTGTTCGATGCCCTGGCCGGCCGGGTCGGCCAGCTGCCAGTCCAGGTAGCGTTTGCCGGAGAAGATCGGGCAGGCGTCGCCGCAGCCCATGGTGATGACCACGTCGGCGGCCTGGACGGCCTCGCCGGTGAGCGGTTTGGGGAACGCACGGGTCAGATCCAGGCCGAGTTCGTCCATGACCGTGATGACGGCCGGGTTGATGGAGTCGGCGGGGGCGGATCCGGCCGAGCGGACGGTGACACCTCCGGCGGCGTGGTGCTCCAGCAGGGCCGCGGCCATCTGGGAGCGTCCGGCGTTGTGCACGCAGACGAACAAAACCTCGGGGACGGTGGACATGAAGGCTCCTTGAACACGGGCGAGGCGGTGGCGCAGGGCCAGGGAGAGGTAGACCAGCGCGAGCAGGACGGGCACCTCGATCAGCGGGCCGACCACTCCGGCCAGGGCCTGGCCGGAGGTGACGCCGAAGGTGGCGATCGCGACCGCGATGGCGAGTTCGAAGTTGTTGCCCGCCGCGGTGAACGCCAGCGTCGCGGTGCGCGCGTATCCCAGACCGACCAGGTGGCCCAGGGCGAAGGCACCGACCCACATGAGCACGAAGTAGACCAGCAACGGCAGCGCGATACGCGCGACGTCGAGCGGTTTGGAGGTGATCGCGTCACCTTGCAGGGCGAAGAGGATCACGATGGTGAACAGCAGCCCCCACAGCGCCACCGGGCCGATCTTCGGCAGGAAACGGGTCTCATACCAGGTGCGGCCCTTGATCTTCTCCCCCAGGCGGCGGGTGAGGTACCCGGCTGCCAGCGGGATTCCGAGGAAGATCAGCACGGAGCGGGCGATGTCCCAGGTGGACACGCCCAGCGCGGCGGCGGGCAGGTCGAGCCGGCCCGGCAGCGCGACCAGGTAGAACCAGCCGAGCCCGGCGAAGGCGATCACTTGGAAGGCACTGTTGAGCGCGACCAGCACAGCGGCGGCCTCCCGGTCCCCGCAGGCCAGGTCGTTCCAGATGACGACCATGGCGATGCACCGGGCCAGCCCGACGATGATCAGGCCGGTGCGGTAGGCGGGCAGGTCGGGCAGGAAGAGCCAGGCCAGGGCAAACATCAGCGCGGGGCCGGCCACCCAGTTCAGCACCAGCGAGGTGGCCAGCAGCCGCCGGTCACCGGTCACCGCCCTCAGCCGGTCGTAGCGGACCTTGGCCAGCACCGGATACATCATCACCAGCAGGCCCAGCGCGATCGGCAGCGAGACGCCGTCGACCTGCACGACCTCCAGCGCGGCGCCCAGGCCGGGGACCGTTCGGCCCGCCACCAGCCCGGCGACCATCGCGGCGGCGATCCAGACCGGCAGCAACCGGTCCAGCGTCGACAACCGTCCCGGCGGCACCGCTTCGGCCCCTGCCGGGGCGGACGACGCCTGCGCGGTGCCGCTCACGCCATCGCCGGCAGGCGCGGACCCAGGATCGCCGACAGTCGCGCCAGCACGCCCGGGTTGACCCAGTAGTAGACCCAGGTGCCGCGCCGTTCGCAGTCGATCAGCCCGGCTTGGCGTAGCACCTTCAGGTGGTGGCTGATGGTCGGACCGGTCAGCTCGAAGGCGCCGGTCAGGTCGCATACGCACGCCTCGCCGCCCTCGTGGCAGGCGATCAGCGACAGCAGGCGCAGCCGCACCGGATCGGCGATCGCCTTGAACAACGGCGCCAGTTCCTCGGCCTCGGCCGGGTTCAACGGCTCGCACACCAGCGGCGCGCAGCACACCTGCCCGGCCTCGTCGGTCCCGGCCAGGTCCACGATCGGCAACGCCTGTTTCGACATAGCTCTAAGTTGACAGGCCTCTAAGCAGTACCGCAAGTCGGCGACACCCCATGAATAGATGTTCATCGAAACATTGGCGCGGGCGGTGACCGCGCCGAGATGGGCGCCGAGGCGCTACGTCGAAGGCCCCTACCGAGCCCGGTCCTTCATCGCGCCCCGTACCGCGTCCAGGAGGTTGGCCGCTCTGCGGTCCGGCACCCCTTCCTGAAGGTGGTTCATGACGTAGCCGAACGCCAGGCCGGTCGCCGGGTCGGCGAAGCCGAGTGATCCGCCGAGACCGGGGAAACCGAAGGCGGTCGGGCTGTACCAGAAGGCGTCGGGTGTCGGCAGGCCGAAACCGGTGCCGATCCGGACGGGTACCCGCAGGATGCGGTCGATGCCACCGACCTGCTCCGCGGTCGCCGCGGCCAGGGTGCCGGGTGCGAGGATGCGGTGCCCGTCGACCTCGCCGATGAGCGCGGCGTAGAAGCGAGCCAGCGCGCGGGCCGTGCAGATGCCGTTGGTCGAGGGCATCTCGGCGGACTGCTCGTCGGGGTCGTTGTGGTCCAGTGGCGGCTTGATGATGCTCATCGACCGCACGGTCAGCGACGTCGGATCGGCATAGGCCGCCATCACCTCGCGCGCGGGTCCGGGAAGGGCGTCCAGGTCGATCCCGGCCAGTGCCTCGACGTCGGGCACCGCGGCGATGATCCGGCTGACCCTATGCCGTTCGGCTTCCGGCAGCCCGATCCACAGGTCCAGACCGAGCGGTGCGGCGATCTCTTCGGCGAGGAACGCGCCGAGGCTGCGGCCGCTCACCCGGCGGACGACCTCTCCGACCAGCCAGCCGTAGGTGAGCCCGTGATAACCGTGCTCGGTGCCCGGCTCCCAGGAGGGGCGCTGGGCGGCCAGCGCGGTCACCATCGGGTCCCAGGCGATCGCCTCCGCCGGGGTGATCGGGTGGTCGATCACCGGCAGTCCGGCCTGGTGGGTGAGCAGCCAGCGGACCGGGATACCGTCCTTCCCGTTCGCGGCGAACTCCGGCCAGTAGTCGGCGACGGGTGCGTCGAGGTCCAGTTCGCCGCGCTGGGCCAGCAGGTGCGCGCAGGCGGCGGTGACACCCTTGGTGGTGGAGTACACGACCTGCAGGGTGTCGCGCTCCCACCGTCGGCCGGTCTCGGGGTCGGCGATTCCGCCCCACAGGTCGACGACCTTCCGGCCGTGCAGGTAGACGCCGACCGCGGCGCCCACTTCCTGGTCGCCGGCCAGATTGGCCGCGAACGCCTCACGTACTCCTTCGAATCCCGGTGCGGTGTTCCCGCCGATTTCGGGCATGCGTCATCAACTTCCGTGTGGAGGGGTGTTGCCGGGAAGTGCTACCCGCGCCACTTCTCGATGAGCCAGGCGCAGACCTCCGGCTCGGTCATCTCAGGGAACTCCTCGGTGAACGTGACGAGGGCGCGCATCGCCTCGTCTCGGTCCAGGCCGCGCACCGCCGCCGCCCTGAGGTACTCCTGACGTGCGGCGGAAGGACGGCCTCCGCCCGCGCCGCGACCCGGCAGGCCGTCGCGCCACCGCACTATCTCTTCCAGCCGATCAGCTCGCCAGCCGGGAGCTCCGTCGACCTCGACGTCGGGCTCGGGAAACGGGTGGCGCGAATCGCCCGGATAGCGGGAGCGCCACTTGTGCACCGCGTGCCGGCTCACCCCCAGCGCCTCGCCGATACCGAGGACACCGAGGTAGGACTCGGTCATGGCGCACCAACTTGTCTGTCCGGCCTCCTTCGCGGATCTCATTACTACCACGCCCGAAATGAAGTCCCGCGTCGACAGGACGCGAAGAACATCGACTCGGCTAGAGACGATGTTAGCGTGAGCGTTAAACATCGTCTACACCGAAGACAAGGTTTCTGATGAAGAAAGCGGGAGTGGTGGAGCTGCGGGAACTGTTCCGGGTCTGGTTCGACGCGTCCGAACGCAAGGACCTTGACGCGCAGATGGCACCGATCGCCGAGGATGTCGTCTCCTACGAGCACGACACCCCGCAGGAGTACCGAGGCGTCGACACGATCAGGCAGATCTGCGCGGCGGGGCTGGACCAGTTGTTCCTCGGAGCCGCCCGAATCTGTCAGTCCCATTCGCCATGATCAGCACGCATACACTCGTACGCCTTCTCGGGGAGGGCCATGGCAGAGATCGTCAAGACGCTTCTCGACCCCCGCAAGATAACGTCGCACCTGCAGGGGGTTGCGGACGTTGAAGCATCGTGGAGCGTTGCCGGTGGAGCCTACGGGGAAGTCTGGGTCCACAGCGGCCCCAACGGCATCGCGCTCAACACCAACTACTGTGATCACGCTCTCGTCGAATACGAACTCTGGGACGGTGAGCCGCCCGCTTCGAACTGGGATGAAAGCCAATCAGGAAGCATCTGCTTGACCTCCGGGAAAATCTGCGCGATCAGTTGCTACTCTGGAGAGCTCAACTACTACGAGGAGTTCGACCTCGGCCATCGAAGCCACGAATGGCAGTTCAGGGCCCACCGCAAGCTCCTCAACCACGAGGATTTCACGGCGGACATCATTGGTTTCGCTCTGTTCAAACTGCAGTTCTGGTCACCTGTGGAGGCTTTACAGCCCGCCTCGGAGAACCAGCCAACGCATGACTTCCGAACAGCAGAGACCTGTTGATAATAGAGTCCCTGTCAGGACGCTGCGGAGAGGACCATCCGTGAACGGCGAACCGAGAGATGACCTCACGAGCCCATGACCCTCATCGCCCTGCGGCAAGCCGCCGTCCACTCCAACCTGTCCCTCGCCGCCCTACAGAAGATCGCAGCCGCGGGTCTGCTTCCCGCCGCCGGTCGACACGGCGACAGGCTGGTCGTCCCTGCGGACGTGGCGCAACGAATCCGGGCTCGCTCCGCTGTGGCGCTACATCACCTCCTGCCAACGACAACCGGCGATGCCACGATGGCAGTGCTGCGCGTCGACGTGGCGAAGCGGGTCCCAGGTGAGGATCGCCCCTTCATCGGCTTTCGTGCCGATCTGACACCTGCGGACCTGCTGGAGGCGCTGCGCGGATGGTGGGTGGGGAGACCAGAAAAGATCGCCCAGGCCGGCATCCTCCCGGTGACACTCGGCGGATTCGTCGTCGCCGTACTCACGGGGCTGAGCGGCTGGGACACCAAACTGACCGGCAACGGCCTGACCCGTCATCGTTTCGACGCGAGACTCGCCGGCTACATCAGCGACCTCGACACGGCCACCAACATGATCACGATCGGCGCAGCCGACGACCTGCGAATCGCCGGGCTTCTTCTCGGCAAGCGCCTCACATCCACGTCCGGCGGCCCGATCGCCTACGTGACCGTAGGCGATCACCAACCGGCCTCCGGGGTCAGCGGGCACTGATCCCGTGGCCGGTAGCCGTCAAACCTGTTGAGACGTCAGGCAGCACACGGGTGCCGGTGAGAAGGGTCGCGCCCCGGTGACCCCGCCGGTCGTCCCAGGTTCGCTCATAAGATCCACAGGCATTTTCGGCTACCCCTGAAAGGCGGCCGTGCTGCCGCGGATCACGAGTTCGGTGCCCAGTTCCACTCGTCTCTGCTGGAGCGGCTCCCCCTCCGCCAGGCTGATCAGCATGGCGGCGGCCGTGGCGCCCATCTCGATCAGGGGCTGGTGGATCGTGGTGAGCGGCGGGATGGCCCAGCGACAGGAGGGCATGTCGTCGAAGCCGATCACACTGAGGTCGTCCGGGATGCGTAGTCGCAGCTCGTGGGCGGCGTGGTAGACGCCGACGGCCTGGCCGTCGTTGGCCGCGAAGATCGCGGTAGGTGGCTCGGGCAGCCTCAGCAGCCGACGGGTGCAGGCCAGGCCATCCTCGATCTGAAACGTCCCCTGGCAGATCAGGTCGGGATCGACCGGCACACCGGCGGCGTCGAGGGCGGCACGGTAACCGTCCAGGCGTGCCCGGCCGGAGAGCGCGTACTCAGGCCCCGTGATCATCGCGATCCGGCGGTGACCGAGTTCGAGAAGATGACGGGTGGCCTCCAGGCCACCGCTCCAGTTGGTGGCCCCCACCGAAGGTACGCCGCGGCCGGGATCCCCGGCCGGATCCAGCACGACCAGGGGAACCTCGCGAGTGGCCAGCCGTACGCGCTGCTCATCCGTGGGACCCGAGAACACCGTGATGACACCGGTGGGGCGGCGGCCGAGCACGTCCTCGATCCACCGGTGTCCCGGGGTGTGCCGACCGCCGAGCTCGGAGATCACCACGCTCAGGCCATGCCGCCGGGCGACCTGCTGGACACCCTTGACGATCTCTATCGGATAGTCGCCGGCCAGCTCGTGAAAGACGACCTCGATGAGGCCCGCCGGCTTGATGCGACGGCGTTGCCTGCGGTAACCGTGCTCTTGGATGAGGCCCTCGACCAGGGCGCGGGTCTCCGGGCCGACCTCCGAGCGGCCGTTGACGACCTTTGAGACGGTGGCCATGGAGACCCCGGCCAGCTCGGCGAGCTGGGAGAGGGTCAGCGGTTTGGAGGAGGCCGAGTCGGCGTGGGGGGATTCCTCGGTCGAGGTCATATCGGAAGTGTATCGGGCGGCTTTCGGCCTCTCGGCATGGCCGTTTTCGCTGCTCCTTCCCCCTTACAGCCCGCTTGCCGGACACTTGGAACGATCATTGATCCGACAACTGTCGGATGTCAACAGAAAATTTCCACCGACCGGCTCGGACTGCCCGAGCCGTCAAGCAGGGGCCGTCGAGAAAGTTAGCTGAATTCAGTCAGAATTCTACGGTTGCCAACTGGTAACTTCTGTGAAACTTTCACATGCGCGGGCAGCACGACATGATCTCCCTCCGGGCGAATGCCCAGGCCGGGAAACATGTCAGCGGCAATGCCCAGGTCAGCGAGGGTTGCGACTCATTGACCTGGATCGGACAGTCGGATGTACTCCGCGTCAACACATCCACGGGAGCAGGCCATGGAGATCTGGAGTCTCGAATGTTAGCGATAACAGATTTCGGCGGCCGCTGTCCCCCAGCCGTGGCCAAGGAGTGATGGATGCCTCCCCCGTCCCGACCTCGTGCCCAAGAAGGAACCGGCATGCCCCCCACTGCGATCCTGACCGTCGCCTCGAAAGCACGACGAACCCTCACTCTCACGATCGCCGCAGCCCTCGGAGCCGGCGTCATGGCGGCCATCCCGCCGGCCGTCTCCGCCGCGGCGACCACGCTCGGGGCGGCGGCCTCCCAGTCGGGTCGCTACTTCGGCGCGGCCATCGCCGCCGGCAGGCTCGGTGACTCCACGTACGTGAACATCCTGAACCGCGAGTTCAACTCGGTCACCGCCGAGAACGAGATGAAATGGGACGCCACCGAGCCGTCGCGCGGCTCGTTCAACTACACCAACGGCGACCGCATCGCCAACCACGCCATCGCACACGGCATGAAGATCCGAGGCCACGCCCTGCTGTGGCACGCCCAGATGCCCGGCTGGGCACAGAGCCTGTCCGGCTCGACCCTGCGCAGCGCCGCCATCAACCACGTCACCCAGGTCGCCACCCACTACCGAGGCAAGATCCACTCCTGGGACGTCGTCAACGAGGCCTTCGCCGACGGCACCTCCGGCGGACGGCGTGACTCCAGCCTCCAGCGGACCGGCAACGACTGGATCGAAGCCGCCTTCCGCGCCGCCCGCGCCGCCGACCCCGGCGCCAAACTCTGCTACAACGACTACAACACCGACGGCATCAACGCCAAGAGCACCGGTATCTACAACATGGTCCGCGACTTCAAATCACGCGGCGTCCCGATCGACTGCGTCGGTTTCCAGTCCCACCTGACCAACTCCGTCCCCGGCGACTACCAGGCCAACCTCCAGCGCTTCGCCGACCTCGGCGTCGACGTCCAGATCACCGAACTCGACATCTCCGGCTCCAACCAGGCCAACGTGTACGCCACCGTCACCCGCGCCTGCCTGAACGTCGCCCGCTGCAACGGCATCACCGTCTGGGGCATCCGCGACAGCGACTCCTGGCGCACCGGTCAAAACCCGCTGCTCTTCGACGCCGCCGGCAACAAGAAGGCCGCCTACACCTCGGTCCTGGACGCGCTGAACGCGGCCACTCCCAACCCGAGCCCCACTCCCACCATCACGCCGCCCCCGGGTGGGCCGTGCCGGGTGGGTTACACCCTCAACGCCTGGAACAACGGATTCACCTCGGCGATCACCGTCACCAACACCGGCGCCTCCGCGATCAACGGCTGGTCGCTCGTCTTCACCCTGCCCTCGGGCCAGAGCATCACCGGGGGATGGAACGCCACCTACTCGCCCGCCAGTGGCCAGGTGACGGCGCGCAACGTGAGCTACAACGGCTCGATCCCCGCCGGAGGCTCGGTCGAGATCGGCTTCCAGGCCACCCACACCGGCAACACCGCCGCCCCCTCCGCCTTCACCCTCAACGGGAGCACCTGCTCCCGCGCCTGAACTCCCGAGGGAGGGAGAGGCCGTCCGCCCGGGGCCGGATCGAGCGGGCGGCTACCCGGCGACGTCGGGCCGCACAGGTCCTGCCGATCCGGCATGCCCGCTTCCTGCCCCATTCACGGAGAACAGCCGGACCTGCGGCGTGACCTGACCTCACACCGCGCCCCGGTCCCGTCGTCTGCCCGACGACGGGACCGGACACCCCTCCGGTAACCCCCCAGAGAAAGGAACGCCCGTGTTCCTGAGCCGCAGGCAGTTCGGCAGGGCCGCCCTGACGTCGGCCGCCCTCGCCACCACCGGTGTGGTCGCCTTCCCCCGAGCGGCGTACGCGGCGAACACCACGTACGTCTTCGGCTACTTCACCGAATCCCCGAACCAGCAGGCCGCCGACTACGGCCTGCACCTGGCGGTCAGCCGGGACGGCCTGAACTGGACCCCCCTCAACCAGAACAACCCCGTGGTCACCCCCACCGCCGGTCAGCAGGGCCTGCGTGACCCGCAGATCTTCCGGAAGCTCGACGGCACCTTCGTCGTCGTCGCCACCGACCTGAAGGGCCTCAACTTCGGCACGCCCAGCCAGTACCTGCACGTCTGGGACTCGGTCGACCTGACCGGCTTCACCGGCTACCGCCGCCTGCGGATGCACACGACGAACGGCCACACCTGGGCTCCGACGGTCTTCCGCGACAACTCTCGCGGGCAGTACGGCATCGTCTACTCGTTCGACACCGGCGGCCGGGACATCCTGGCGGTCAACTACACCGCCGACTTCCAGTCGGTCGGCGCGCAGCAGACCTTCTTCAATCCCGACTTCAACGTGCTGGACGGCGACATCGTGGTCGACGGGTCCACGACGTACCTCTACTACAAGAACCTCAACGACGGGAACCTGTACGGCGCCCGCTCCGCCACGGGCCAGCCCAACAGCTTCACGACCTACACGAGCGGGATCCGCATCGGCAACGCCATCGAGGCGCCGTTGCTCCAGAAGACCAACGACGGCGGCTGGCGCCTGTGGGGTGACTCCTTCAGCCCGGTCAACAACGACTACTACCTGTGGTCGTCATCGAACATCGGCGCCAACACGTGGTCGGCGGTGAACCAGCGTGACTACACCCCGCCGATGAACTCCAAGCACGGTTCGATCGCCGGGATCACCGACGCCGAGTACAACGCCCTGGTCTCCCGGTGGGGCCTGCCGAACTGGGTACGGCTGAAGTCGTCGAACTTCCCCGACTACTTCGTCCGGCACGCCAACCGGATCGGGCGGATCGACCCCTACCCGTTCGACCCGTATCGGGAGCAGATGTGGCGGATGGTGCCGGGGCTGGCCGACTCGGCCGGGGTGTCGTTCGAGGCGGTGAGCGTTCCCGGTAGCTTCCTGCGCCACAGCAACTACGCGATCCGGCTGGACCCGAACGACAACTCCGCGACCTTCCGGGCCGACGCGACGTTCTATCGGGTGGCCGGGCTGGCCGACGGGAGTTGGTCGTCGTTCCGGTCGTACAACTTCCCGACCCACCACCTGCGGCACCAGGGCTACGTGCTGCGCATCGACCCGATCAACGCGTCGTCGAGCGCCGCCGACCGGCAGGATGCCACATTCCGGGTGACGTCATGATCGAAATGTTAACGCTAACAAAATTATCCGGAGGGGGACGTATGTACTACACCAGGCGAAATCGTCTGCGCGTACTGCTTGCCGCCATCACCTCGGCCGTACTCGTCGGCACCCTGCTCACACTCGTCACGCCCGCCGCGAACGCGGCGACGGTCGACACCAGCGCCTGGTACGTCCTGGTCAACCGCAACAGCGGCAAGGCCCTGGATCTCTACAACCTGGCCACCAACGACGGCGCCCGCATCACCCAGTGGACCCGCAACAACGGCAACCAGCAGCAGTGGCAGTTCGTCGACTCCGGTGGCGGCTACTACCGCATCAAGTCCCGCCACTCCGGCAAGGTCCTCGACGTCCACAACTTCTCCACCGCCAACGGCGGCGCGATCGTGCAGTGGGCCGACGGCAACGGCACCAACCAGCAGTGGCGCCTGGCCGACAGCCCCGACGGTTACGTCCGCTTCATCAGCCGCCACAGCAACAAGGCCCTGGAGGTCCAGGGCGCCTCCACCGCCGACGGCGCCAACATCGTCCAGTACGACGACTGGGGCGGCAACAACCAGCAGTGGCAACTCGTCCAGGTCGGCACCGGCCCCAACCCGGGGGGCGACTACACCAATCCGGTCGTGTGGCAGGACTTCGCCGACGGCGACATCATCCGGGTCGGCGACGCCTACTACTACTCGGCCTCGACGATGCACTACTCGCCGGGCGCGCCGATCCTGCGCTCCTACAACCTGGTCGACTGGGAGTACGCCGGCCACTCGGTCCCCCGGCTCGACTTCAACTCGAACGCCTACGACCTCAACGGCGGCCGGGCGTACGTGAAGGGCATCTGGGCCTCGACCCTCAACTACCGGCCGAGCAACAGCACGTACTACTGGATGGGCTGCGTCGAGTTCAACCGCACCTACGTCTACACCGCCTCGGCGGTGGACGGCACCTGGACCAAGCGCTCCCAGATCAACAACTGCTACTACGACGCCGGGCTGCTCGTCGACGACAACGACACGATGTACGTCGCCTACGGCAACGGCACGATCAGCGTCGCCCAGCTCTCGGCCGACGGGCTCAGCCAGGTGCGCGCCCAGCAGGTGTTCCAGACCCCCTCCAGCGTCGGCACCCTGGAGGGCGCCCGTTTCTACAAGCGGAACGGCTACTACTACATCTGGCTGACCCGGCCCGCGAACGGCCAGTACGTGCTGCGCTCCACCAGCCCGTTCGGCCCGTACGAGATGCGCCAGGTCCTGCTGAACATGCCCGGCCCGATCTCCGGCGGCGGCGTGCCGCACCAGGGCGGGCTCGTGCAGACCCAGAACGGCGCCTGGTACTACATGTCGTTCGTCGACGCCTTCCCCGGCGGCCGGGTGCCCGCTCTCGCGCCGATCACCTGGACCGGCGACGGCTGGCCCACGATCCAGACGGTCAACGGCGGCTGGGGCGTCTCCTACCCCAAGCCGAACATCCAGACCAACCGGACCGTCCAGCCGATGATCGGCCCCGACACCTTCACCTCGGGCACGCTCGGCCACCGCTGGGAGTGGAACCACAACCCCGACAACACCAAGTGGTCGGCGGGCAACGGGCTGCGGCTGCAGACCGCGACCGTCACAGGCGACCTGTACAACGCCCGCAACACCCTGACCCACCGCATCCAGGGGCCGTCGTCGACCGCGACGATCGAACTCGACTACTCGCAGATGGCCAACGGCGACCGTAGCGGCCTGGCCATGCTCCGCGACCAGTCGGCCTGGATCGGCCTCAAACGCGACAACGGGACGACCCGGGTCGTGATGACCAACGGGCTGACCATGAACAGCAGCTGGCAGACCACCGGCACCGGCACCGAGGCGGCGAGCGCCAACGTCTCCGGCGGCCGGATCTGGCTGCGGGTCAACGCCGACATCCGGCCCGGCTCCGGACGGCAGGCCCGCTTCTCCTACAGCACCGACGGGACCAACTTCACCTCGTTCGGACCGGCCTTCACGTTGAACAACGCCTGGCAGTTCTTCATGGGCTACCGCTTCGGGATCTTCAACCACGCCACCCAGTCCCTCGGTGGCTCGGTGACCGTGCGCCGCTTCGACCTCACGACCCCATAAGAACCACCCCAACCCGCCCATTCGCTCCGCGTCAGATGAAATCGGAGTACATCATGAGAACAAGACCCCTGGCCGTCATCGTGACGGCGGCCACATTGCTGATGAGCCTCTTCGTGGCCGTCCAATCCGCGAACGCGGCGACGGTCGACACCAGCGCCTGGTACGTCCTGGTCAACCGCAACAGCGGCAAGGCCCTGGACGTCTACAACCTGGCCACCAACGACGGCGCCCGCATCACCCAGTGGACCCGCAACAACGGCAACCAGCAGCAGTGGCAGTTCGTCGACTCCGGTGGCGGCTACTACCGCATCAAGTCCCGCCACTCCGGCAAGGTCCTCGACGTCCACAACTTCTCCACCGCCAACGGCGGCGCCATCGTGCAGTGGGCCGACCTCAACGGCACCAACCAGCAGTGGCGCCTGGCCGACTCCGCGGGCGGCTACGTCCGCCTGATCAGCCGCCACAGCAACAAGGCCCTGGAGGTCCAGGGCGCCTCCACCGCCGACGGCGCCAACATCGTCCAGTACGACGACTGGGGCGGCAACAACCAGCAGTGGCAACTCGTCCAGGTCGGCAGCGGGCCGAACCCGACCCCGACGCCGACCCCGACCGGCACCTGCGCTCTTCCGTCGACGTACCGCTGGACGTCGACCGGCTCGCTGGCGAACCCGAGGTCCGGGTGGGTCTCGCTCAAGGACTTCACCGTCGCCCCTTACAACGGCAGGCAACTCGTCTACGCCACGACGCACGACAACGGGTCGAGCTGGGGTTCGATGAACTTCGGCCTGTTCACCAACTGGTCGGAGATGGCCTCGGCCAGCCAGAACGCGATGAACTCCGCCACCGTTGCCCCCAGCCTGTTCTACTTCGCCCCCAAGAACATCTGGGTGCTCGCCTACCAGTGGGGCGGCCCTGCCTTCTCCTACCGCACCTCCACCGACCCCACCAACCCGAACGGCTGGTCGGCACCGCAGACGCTCTTCTCCGGAAGCATCACCGGCTCCGGAACGGGCCCCATCGACCAGGCGGTCATCGGTGACAGCACGAACATGTACCTGTTCTTCGCCGGCGACAACGGCAAGATCTACCGGGCCAGCATGCCCATCGGGAACTTCCCCGGCAACTTCGGCACCACGTCGACCGTGATCATGAGCGACACGACGAACAACCTGTTCGAGGCCGTTCAGGTCTACAAGCTGCAGAACCAGAACCAGTACCTCATGATCGTCGAGGCGATCGGCGCGCAGGGCCGCTACTTCCGCTCGTTCACGTCCAGCAGCCTGAACGGTAACTGGACCCCGCAGGCCGCGACCGAGGGCAACCCCTTCGCCGGCAAGGCCAACAGCGGCGCCACCTGGACCAACGACATCAGCCACGGCGAACTGATCCGTACCAACGCCGACCAGACCATGACCGTCGACCCCTGCAACCTGCAGCTGCTCTACCAGGGCCGCAGCCCCAACTCCGGCGGCGACTACGGCCTCCTGCCCTACCGGCCGGGCCTGCTGACCCTGCAGCGCTGACGGCGTGACCCAGATCCGGCTCGGGTGTTCCTGACCTTCGTGGCAAAGGCGTATGCCGAATACGCGATCAGGACCGGGTGGATCCAAAGCGGCGGGCGGGGGCGCGGCCGGGCCCCCCCCCGGGCGCCCAGAG
>NZ_JBFAOJ010000144.1:0-15100 GCF_040675205.1 Streptosporangium sp. NPDC049644
CAACTCCGGTCAGCAGCCAGATCATCCAGGAGATGCCGACCAAGAGCTTCATGCTCGCCCGCGCTGGTCAGGTGCGGATGTCGACCAAGACGCAGCCGACTGGCTCTCGACCAGCCAGAAGTGTGCGATGCCCGCCTCGGCGTACAGCGTCGGCTTGCGGTCGCGGTCGCGCCGCTCGGAGTCCGGCGAGATGACCTCCACGGCCAGCACGACGTCCTCCGCCCGGTAGAAGGTCTGCTCCGGGCTGTGCTCGGCGGAGGCGTGGATGACGCTCACGTCCGGTTCGGGCCGCTGCTGCCTGCCCAGCACGACACTCATCTCCCGGCGCGCGCGAAGATCGGCGGGCGCGGCGTGACGGAGGGCGTCTACCAGCAGATCCACCGCTCGCATGTGAAAAGAAGCCTGAGGACTCACGAAGACCAGGCTTCCATCGATTAACTCTGTGTGTGCGGGCAACTGCGGAATGCGATCGAGATCCTCGGCGGCGAATCCCCCCGGCGGGGGGAACACCCAGTCGGGCAGCGAGGACTCCGTCATCTCGGGGCTCCGTACGTCGACCGTCATGACCTCACAGTAGCAACAGGATTCCATTCTGTGAGGGTGGTTGCGGGTGCCTCATCCCTGGACGGGAGTGACCTCCTCGCGGCGGGCGCGCTCCCTGAGCGCGTGCTCGTCGGTGCGGGCGTCGTAGTCGCGGAACCTCGGCAGCAGCGCGGCCATCGCGGCCACCGCGCCGACGCACAGCAGGCCGCCCGCGCCCAGGGAGAAGCGGGTCCCGCCGAGCTGGGCCATCAGTCCGGCCCTGGCGTTGCCCAGCATCGGGCCGCTGGTGTAGGAGAGCAGCTCGATGCCCGCCAGGCGGCCGCGGAACTCGTCGGGGATGGTCTGGTTCCAGATGGTCGAGCGGAAGACGCCGCTGATCATGTCGGCGGCCCCGGCCACGGCCAGGAAGGCGAAGATGCCCCAAATGTTGGGCATCAGCGCCGCCAGCGCCACCGCCACGCCCCACACGGCCGCCGCGACGATCACGCCGAGGCCGTGGCGGTGCACGTGCCTGGTCCAGCCGGAGGTGACCGAGGCGATCAGCGAGCCGACGGCCGAGGCGGAGAAGAAGAGCCCCAGAGCCTCGGGGACGCCCAGCTCGTCGGCCAGGAACGGGTACAGCGCGGTGGAGAAGGCGAAGATCATCGCGGCGACGTCGACCAGGTAGGTGCCCATCAGGTCGGGGCGGCCCACGGCGTAGCGGACCCCGTCGACCAGTGACCTGATCGAGGCCGCGGGGGCGTTCTCCCGCCGCGGCTGGGCCCGCACCATCTGCAGCAGGACCAGGGAGACCAGGAAGGTCACCACGTTGACGCCGTACGCGACGGCGACGCCGAACCAGGCCGCGATCAGTCCGCTGAGGCCCGGGGCGACGATGGCGCCCAGGTTCCACCGGAAAGCGCTGAGCGCGGCGGCCGCGGTCAGCTGGTCGTGCCTGACCACGCGGGGCAGCAGCGACTCCAGGCTGGGCCGTTGCAGGCTGCCCAGCCCGGCCGAGAGCGCGCCGACCACGTACAGCACCCAGACCTGCGGCTTGGGCGACAGCGCGTTGACGGTCAGGATCAGAACCGTGAGGCAGAGCCCGACCTCGGTGTAAAGGATGACCTTGCGCCGGTCCAGCGCGTCGGCGATCGCCCCGCCCCAGAGCCCGCACACCACCATCGGGACGAACTCGGCCACGCTGACCAGGCCGACCGCCAGGTAGGAGCCGGTCAGCTCCTTCATCTGCAGCGGGACCGCGACCAGGGTCAGGAAGGTGCCGAACATCGTGACGACGCCGGAGCCGAAGAGCAACCGGAAGTCACGGGAGTCGCGGAGTGGGCTGAGGTCCATCGTCAGGTGACGGAGCAGGGTTCTGATGGATCGGTCCGCTTTTTCTGGCACGAACAGGTAGTTTCGGCGGTGACCTGGGCGGGGGGCAACTCATTTTCCGGCAGGCCACCGCCGGGGCGAACGCGGCGGGCGTCAGGAGCCCAGTACCTCCCTGCGCAGGTGGGTTTTGAGGATCTTGCCACCGGGGTTGCGGGGAAGTTCCGTGTCGCGCACCCAGAACCTGACCGGGACCTTGAAGGGGGCGATCCGCTCGCGCAGGAAGGCCCGCAGTTCCTCGGCGGTCGCCGGGGACGACAGCCGCACCACCGCGCCGACCTCCTCGCCCAGCTCGTCATGGGGGATGCCGATCACCGCGGCGTCGTCGACCGCCGGGTGCTCGAACAGGGCGGCCTCGACCTCGGCGCAGTAGACGTTCTCACCGCCGCGGATGACCATGTCCTTGGCCCGGTCCACGATGAACACGAACCCCTCGGAGTCCACCCTGGCCAGGTCGCCGGTGTGCAGCCAGCCGCCGACGAAGGTCTCGGCGGTGGCCTCGGGACGGTTCCAGTAGCCCAGGATCACGTTCGGTCCGCGCAGGCAGAGCTCGCCGACCGCGCCGACCGGCAGCTCGTCGCCGAGCGGATCGGCGATCTTCACCTCGACCACCGCCATCGGCAGGCCGATACTGTCGGGTTTGGCCAGGTAGTCGATGCCGGCGTTGTTGATGGCGAGCGCGGTGGTCTCGGTCATGCCGTACCCGTTGGAGGGGGCGCGGCTGGGCAGCTGCTCGGTGATGCGCTCCAGCAGTTTCGGCGGGGCGGGGGCACCGCCGTACCCGAGGGCGTTGAGGCTGGAGATGTCGTGCTTGTCCAGGTCGGGGTGGGACAGGAGCTGCCACACGTTGGTGGGCACACCGGTGAGCCCCGTGATCTTCTCGCGCTCGATCAGCTCCAGCGCGCGGCCCGCGTCCCACTTGTACATCAGCACCAGGCCGCTCCCGCTGAACATGGTGGTGGTCATCACCGCGAAGCAGCCGGTGACGTGGAAGAGCGGAACGGTGAGCAGGGTGACTCGGCGCTGCCCCGCCGTCTCGCCAGGGTCCCTGCCCGCCCTGGCCGCGCCGCGGTACATGCCGTAGGCGACGGTCATGGGCGACTGCCCGACGTTGCGATGGCTGCCGAGCGCGCCCTTGGGGCGGCCCGTGGTGCCGGAGGTGTAGAAGATCGTCGCCGGATCCTCGGGGGAGAGGTCGACCGGCGGCAGCGTCACGTCCGCCTCCACCTCGCCCATCACGTCCTCGAACGCGCGGGCGCCCTCGGGCACCTCGCCGCGGGTCACGATCAGGGCCGGAGACAGGCCGGTGAGCCTGGCCGCCCGCTCGCCGTCGGCGATCAGCACCTTGGCGCCGGAGTCCGACAGGCCGTACTCCAGTTCCTGCGGGGTCCACCAGGCGTTGAGCGGAACCGCTATCGCCCCGATGGCCAGCGTGGCCGAGAAGGCGATCACCCACTCGGGGTAGTTGCGCATGGCGATGGCGACCCGGTCGCCCTTGGCCACGCCGTACTCGTCCGCCAGGCGCCGCGCGAGCGTGGCCGCCCGCCTGAAGTGCTCCTCGTAGGTGATGTGCTCGTCCTCGTACGTCAGGAAGATCTTGTCGCCGTGAAACCGGCTCGTCTCGAGGAGCGCCCGGAAGTCACGGGGGGCGTGCTTCCAGGTTTTGACGGTCCCGCCGTGGCCGGGGACCTCGTCCATCTCGAAAAGCTGTCCGGGGCCGGTGAGCTGGGCCTGGACCTGGTCATGGGTGACAGTCATACGTTCGCACTCCCGAAGGGTGGAAGGACCGGAGATCGCCACGATACTGACCGGTAGGTATGCGTAACAATGCCGAAACGCGACTGATTGCCTCGTCCCTGAAATGGCGAGCTAAAAAGCATGATTTTTGCGACTTTTTTGCTGCTCTGAGGCACCCTGCGGACCGGTAACCTCCGCGTAACCGGCTTGCATGACAATCCCCGGAGATGCATAATCTCTCTAGCAAGACCATGAGCGAGTGTGTATGAACATGCAGAGAACGGGGGGCCGATGAGAGCGGCGATCGCGGGTGCCAGCGGCTACGCCGGAGGTGAGCTCCTGCGCCTGCTGCTGTCCCACCCCGGCATCGAGATCGGCGCGCTGACCGCGGCCTCAAGCGCCGGCACGGCGCTCGGCGCCCACCAGCCACACCTGACCCCGCTGGCCGGCCGGATCCTGCTGGAGACCACCCCCGAGACCCTCGGCGGCCACGACCTCGTCTTCCTCGCCCTGCCGCACGGCCAGTCGGCCGCCGTCGCAGAGCAGCTCGGTGACGGCACCCTCGTCGTCGACTGCGGCGCCGACTTCCGGCTCACCGACCCGGCCGCCTGGGAGCACTTCTACGGCGGAACCCACGCCGGCACCTGGCCGTACGGGCTGCCCGAGCTGCCGGGCCGGCGCGAGGAACTGCGCGCGGCCTCCAGGATCGCCGTGCCCGGGTGCTACCCGACGGCGGTCACCCTGGCGATGTTCCCCGCCTTCGCCGCCGGCCTCGTCGATCCCGACGTGGTGGTGGTGGCCGCCAGCGGCACCAGCGGAGCGGGCCGTGCCCCCAAGCCGAACCTCCTGGGCAGCGAGGTGATGGGTTCGGCCAGCGCGTACGGCGTCGGCGGCGTCCACCGGCACACCCCGGAGATGGAGCAGAACCTCTCCCCGCTGGCGGGCGGGCCGGTCACCGTCTCCTTCACCCCCGTGCTGGCACCGATGAGCCGCGGCATCCTCGCCACCTGCAGCGCGCCCGCCAGAGCGGGCCTCACCCCGGCGGTCCTGCGCGAGGCATACGAGGTCGCCACCAAGGACGAGCCGTTCCTGCGACTGCTCCCCGAGGGCCAGTGGCCCGCGACCTCGATGACCCTCGGAGCCAACACCGCCGCCCTCCAGGTCGTCCTGGACGAGCGTGCGGGCCGCGTCGTCGCCGTCGTCGCCATCGACAACCTGACCAAGGGAACGGCGGGCGGGGCCATCCAGAGCGCCAACCTCGCCCTCGGCCTGCCGGAAGAGCTAGGCCTTCCTCTCAATGGAGTCGCCCCATGAGCGTGACCGCCCCCCTCGGCTTCCGGGCGGCGGGTGTCGCCGCCGGAATCAAGTCCGGTGCCGCCCGCGACCTGGCACTGATCGTCAACGACGGCCCCTCTCGCGCCGCGGCGGGAGTCTTCACGGCCAACCGGGTGAAGGCCGCGCCCGTCCTGTGGTCCGCGCAGGTGCTGTCCGGGGGCCGGGTCCACGCGGTGGTCCTCAACTCCGGCGGCGCCAACGCCTGCACCGGGCCGCTGGGTTTCCAGGACACCCATGCCACCGCGGAGAAGGTCGCCGAGGCGCTGGGAGACTCGGCCGGCGAGATCGCGGTCTGCTCCACCGGTCTGATCGGTGAGCGCCTGCCGATGGAACCGCTGCTGGCGGGGGTCGATCTCGCGGTCTCCCAGCTCGCCAGGGACGGCGGGCTGGCCGCCGCCGACGCCATCCGCACCACCGACACCGTCTCGAAGATCTCCTTCAGGAAGGGCGCCGGCGGCTACATGGTCGGCGGCATGGCCAAGGGCGCGGGCATGCTCGCCCCGGGCCTCGCCACCATGCTCTCGGTGATCACCACCGACGCCGACCTGCCCGCCGAGCGGCTCGACGAGGTGCTCCGCAAGGTGACCCGGGTCACCTTCGACCGGCTCGACGCCGACGGTTGCATGTCCACCAACGACACGGTGCTGCTGCTGGCCAGCGGCGCCTCCGGTATCACCCCCGACCTCGCCGAGTTCGAGCAGGTCCTCCTCGCGGTCTGCGCCGACCTCGCCCGCCAGCTGCTGCTGGACGCCGAGGGCGCCTCCAAGGCGATCGCCATCGAGGTCGTCGGCGCCGTCTCCGAGGAGGACGCGGTCACCGTCGGCCGTACCGTCTCCCGGTCGAATCTCCTCAAGTGCGCAATCCACGGCGAGGACCCCAACTGGGGCCGGGTGTTGTCGGCCGTCGGCACCACCGACGCCGTCTTCGAGGCCGACCGGCTCAACGTGGCCATCAACGGCATCTGGATCTGCCGGGGCGGCGCCGCGGGCGACGACCGCTCCAAGGTCGACCTCACCCCGCGCGATGTGACGATCACCATCGACCTGTCGGCGGGCCCGCACTCGGCGACGATCCACACCACCGACCTCACCGCCGAGTACGTCCACGAGAACTCGGCGTACTCCTCATGAGGCGGACCGAGGCCCTGGCGAAGGCCACCACGCTGATCGAGGCGCTGCCCTGGCTCGCCAGCTTCCACGGTGCGACCGTCGTCATCAAGTACGGCGGCAACGCGATGACCGAGGAGCACCTGCGCGAGAAGTTCGCCGCCGATGTCGTCTTCCTGCGCTACGCCGGGCTCAGGCCGGTGATCGTGCACGGAGGAGGCCCGCAGATCAACGCCCACCTCGACCTGCTCGGCATCGAGTCCACCTTCACCGCCGGGCTCAGGGTCACCACCCCCGAGGCCATGCGGGTCGTCAGGATGGTCCTCGTCGGCCAGGTCAACCGCGACGTGGTCGGCCTGATCAACAGGCACGGGCCGTTCGCCATCGGCATGTCCGGTGAGGACGCCCATCTGTTCACCGCCGTGCGCAAGCACGCCGTCGTCGACGGCGCCAGCGTCGACATCGGCCAGGTCGGCGACATCGTCAACGTCGAGGCCGGAGCCGTGCGGGCGCTGCTGGAGGACGGGCGGATCCCGGTGATCTCCTCGGTCGCGCGCAGCGAGGACGGCACCGTCTACAACGTCAACGCCGACACCGCCGCCGCCGCGCTCGCCGTGGCGCTCCAGGCGTCCAAGCTGATCGTCCTGACCGATGTCGAGGGCCTGTACCGTGACTGGAACCCCGGCGCCGTCGACAACGAGGTCATCGACGAGCTCTCCGCCACCGAGCTGGAGAAGCTCCTGCCGACACTGTCCAGCGGCATGATCCCCAAGATGGAGGCGTGCCTGACCGCCGTCCAGGGGGGCGTGCCGCAGGCCCACGTACTCGACGGCAGGGTGCCCCACTCGGTACTGCTGGAGATCTTCACGGACAAGGGCATCGGAACCATGGTGCTGCCGGACGCCCCTGCGGCGACGGTCACCGCCCAGCTGAAGGGGAACGACACGTGAGCCCGCAGGAAAGTCCCGCCACGGAGGCGCTCACCACGCGCTTCGAGGCCGCCTTCATGGCCAACTACGGGGTGCCCCCGGTGGCACTGGCCCGAGGCGAGGGCACGAGGGTCTGGGACGTCGACGACCGCGAGTATCTCGACATGATCGGCGGCATCGCGGTCAGCTCGCTCGGCCACGCCCACCCGGCGCTGGTGGAGGCCGTCTCCAGGCAGGTCGCCACCCTCGCCCATACCAGCAACCTCTTCCTGCACGAGCCCGAGGTGCGGCTCGCCGAGCGCCTGCTCGGCCTGCTCGGCGCCCCCGCCAAGGTGTTCTTCACCAACTCCGGCACCGAGGCCAACGAGGCCGCGCTGAAGCTCGCCATCAAGTACGGCAAGTCGAACGGCCGCCCCTACTTCGTGGCCGCCGAGAACGCCTTCCACGGCCGGACCCTCGGCGCGCTCGCCCTGACCGGAAAACCCTCCATCCGTGACCAGTTCGGGCCGTTCCCGATCGACGTGCGCTTCGTGCCGTACGGTGACGCCGACGCGCTCAAGAGCGCGGTGACCGGCGAGTGCGCCGCGGTCTTCCTCGAACCCACCCAGGGAGAGGCGGGGGTCGTGCCCCCGCCCGAGGGCTACTTCACGGCGGCCAGGGAGATCTGCGACGCCGCAGGCGCGCTGCTGGTCGCGGACGAGATCCAGTCGGCGATCGGCCGCACCGGGCACTGGTTCGCCCACCAGCACGAAGGCATCCTGCCCGACGTGCTCACCTTGGCCAAGGGCCTTGGCGGAGGCATGCCGATCGGCGCCTGCGTCGGCTTCGGCGCGGCGGCCACGGTTTTCGCCCAGGGCGACCACGGGTCCACCTTCGGCGGCAACCCCGTCTCGACCGCCGCGGCGCTCGCCGTGCTCGACACGATCGACGCCGACGGTCTGCTGGAGCACGTGCGTACCGTCGGGGCCGAACTCGCCGACGGCATCGCCGCGGTCGACCACCCGTTGCTCGCCGGTGTCCGGGGCAGGGGCCTGTGGCTGGCCATCCTGCTGACCGGCGACCGCTCCGCCCACTTCCAGACCGCCGCGCGGCGAGCCGGTTTCCTGGTCAACGCCCTCCAGCCCCACGCGGTGCGGCTCGCACCCCCACTGGTGATCACTTCCGCTCAGGTCGCCACCTTCGTGGCCGCGCTCCCAGCCATCCTCGACGAGGCCGCCGATGCCCAGTAACCTCTCCGCGCAGGCGCCCGTCAGGCACTTCCTGAAGGACGACGACCTCTCGCCCGCCGAGCAGGCCCAAGTGCTCGATCTGGCCGAGGCCATGAAGAAGGACCGTTACGGCTACCGTCCCTTCGAGGGCCCGCAGACCGTCGCCGTCCTCTTCGACAAGCCGTCCACCCGCACCCGGGTCTCCTTCGCCGTCGGCATCGGCGAGCTGGGCGGCCTCCCCCTGGTCGTCGACGCAGGCTCCTCCCAGATGGGCCGGGGCGAGTCGATCGAGGACACCGCCCGGGTCCTGGGGCGTCAGGTGAGCGCCATCGTGTGGCGCACCTCGGGCCAGGACAGGATCGAGGCCATGGCCTCGACCTCCTCGGTGCCGGTGGTCAACGCCCTCACCGACGAGTTCCACCCCTGCCAGATCCTCGCGGACCTGCAGACCGTCAGGGAGCACTTCGGCAGGACCGCCGGACTCACCCTGGCCTACCTCGGGGACGGCGCCAACAACATGGCCCACTCCTACCTGCTCGGCGGCGCCGTCGCCGGCATGCACGTGCGGGTCGCCGCCCCCGCCGGGTACCTGCCGGACCCGAAGATCCTCCAGCGGGCCGTCAAGGTCGCCGAGGAGACCGGCGGGTCGGTCACCGTGCTCGCCGACCCGGCCGAGGCAGCCGCGGGCGCGGATGTCCTCGCCACCGACACCTGGGTCTCCATGGGTCAGGACGGCAAGGAGCAACGGGTCGCCGACCTCATGCCCTACCAGGTCAACGCCACGCTGGTGGACCGGGCGGCGCCCGGCGCCATCGTCCTGCACTGCCTGCCCGCCTACCGCGAGCTGGAGATCTCCGCCGAGGTCCTCGACGGCCCGCGGAGCCTGGTGTGGGACCAGGCCGAGAACCGGCTGCACGCCCAGAAGGCCCTGTTGCACTGGCTGATCTCGGCGAGCGGTCCGGACGCGCCGGGGGGCGGGGTGGTCGCGTGACGATCCCGATGACCAAGGTCGCCCGTCAGGCCAGGATCGCCGACCTGCTGCAGCGGCAGCCCGTCAGATCCCAGCCGGAGCTGGCCAAGCTCCTGCTGGAGAGCGGGGTCGAGGTCACCCAGGCCACCCTCTCCAGGGACCTGGACGAGCTCGGTGCGCTCAAGCTGCGCGCCGAGGACGGCTCCCTGGTCTACGCCCTGCCCGGTGAGGGAGGCGGCCGGATAAGGCTGGCCAGGCTCGGCACCGGCGAATCCCCGGCCGCCCGGCTCAGCAGGCTCGCAGAGGAACTCCTCGTCTCGGCCGAGGCCTCCGCCAACCTGGTCATCGTCCGCACGCCACCGGGCGCCGCACAGTTCCTCGCCTCCGCCATCGACCACGCCGACTGGGAGTCCATCCTCGGCACGGTCGCCGGAGACGACACGATTCTCGTCATCAGCCGTGACCCGGTGGGCGGGGCAGCGGTCGCCGAGGGGTTGCTCAGGCACGCAGACCGACGTGTTCAGCCCGCTCAGGCGGGCGACCCTGGCACCATCTGAGACCTGTGACGAATGAATGACTTGGAGTGATCAATTATGACTGACCGGGTCGTGCTCGCCTTCTCCGGCGGCCTCGACACCTCCGTGGCCATCCCCTTCCTCGCCGAGAAGACCGGCGCCGAGGTGATCGCGGTCGCCGTCGACGTCGGCCAGGGCGGCGAGGACATGGAGATCATCCGCAAGCGGGCCATCGACTGCGGTGCCGTGGAGTCCGTCGTCGTGGACGCCCGCGAGGAGTTCGCCACCGACTTCTGCGTGCCCGCCCTGCAGGCCAACGCCCTCTACATGGATCGCTACCCGCTGGTCTCCGCCCTGTCGCGGCCACTGATCGTCAAGCACCTGGCCGCCGCGGCCAAGGAGTTCGGCGGCACCCACGTCTCGCACGGCTGCACCGGCAAGGGCAACGACCAGGTCCGGTTCGAGGCCGGCCTGGCCGCGCTCTTCCCCGAGCTCAAGGTCATCGCTCCGGCCCGCGACTACGCGTGGACCCGGGACAAGGCGATCGCCTACGCCGAGGAGAAGAGCCTGCCGATCGAGACCACCAAGAAGAACCCCTACTCGATCGACCAGAACATCTGGGGCCGGGCCGTCGAGACGGGCTTCCTCGAGGACATCTGGAACGGCCCCGTCGAGGACGTCTACTCCTACACCGCCGACCCCGCCCAGCCGCGCGAGGCGGACGAGGTCATCATCAGCTTCGTCAAGGGCGTCCCGGTGGCGCTGGACGGGCGGCACCTGACCCCGTTCCAGATCATCGCCGAGCTGAACCGGCGCGCGGGCGCCCAGGGCGTCGGCCGTCTCGACATGGTCGAGGACCGGCTCGTCGGCATCAAGTCCCGTGAGGTCTACGAGGCGCCGGGCGCCATCGCTCTGATCACAGCGCACATGGAGCTGGAGAACGTCACGGTCGAGCGTGACCTGGCCAGGTTCAAGCGGTCGGTGGACCAGCGCTGGGGCGAGCTCGTCTACGACGGCCTCTGGTTCTCCCCCCTCAAGAAGGCCCTGGACGTCTTCATCGCCGAGGCCCAGGAGCACGTCACCGGCGAGATCCGGATGACCCTGCACGGCGGCCGGGCCACGGTCACCGGCCGGCGCTCGGAGGCGTCGTTGTACGATTTCAACCTCGCCACCTACGACACCGGCGACACCTTCGACCAGTCCCTCGCCAAGGGCTTCGTCGAGCTGTGGAGCCTTCCCTCCAAGATTGCCTCGGCCCGGGACGCCCGGCTGGGCTGAGTGGGCTAAGGTCGCGGATTGAATGGGGAGGGAGAACAACGGTGACTGATGGTGGCAAGCCGATGCGGCTGTGGGGCGGCCGGTTCGAAGGAGGTCCGGCCGACGCGCTGACCAGGCTCTCTGTGAGCGTGCACTTCGACTGGCGGCTGGTGCCGTACGATCTGCTGGCCTCGCGCGCGCACGCCCGGGTGCTGCACCGCGCGAACCTGCTGACCGACGACGAACTGGCACGCATGCTCGGTGCCCTGGACGACCTGGAGCGAGCCTGCAAGGAGGGTGAGTTCCGACCGACCGTCGCCGACGAGGACGTCCACACCGCGCTGGAGCGCGGCCTGCTGGAACGCCTCGGCACGCTCGGCGGCAAGCTCAGAGCAGGTCGCAGCCGCAACGACCAGGTTGCCACTGATCTGCGGCTCTACCTCCGCGATCACGTCAGGCACATCGTGTCCCGGCTGGTGGAGCTGGAGACCGCGCTGATGAGCCAGGCCGAGGAGCACGCCGAGACGGCGGCCCCCGGCATGACCCACCTGCAGCACGCCCAGCCGGTCTCATTCGGCCACCAGCTCCTGGCGCACGTACACGCCTTCGCTCGCGACATCGAGCGGCTGCGCGACTGGGACCGGCGCGCGGCCGTCTCCCCGCTCGGCTCCGGGGCGCTGGCCGGGTCCTCCCTGCCGCTCGACCCGCAGGCCGTGGCCAGGGAACTGGGCTTCGACTCCGCAGCGCCCAACTCGATGGACGCGGTCGCCGACCGCGACTTCGCCGCCGAGTTCCTGTTCGACGCGGCGATGATCGGCGTGCATCTGTCCCGGCTGGGCGAGGAGATCGTCCTGTGGGCCTCGCAGGAGTTCCGCTGGATCGAGATGGACGACGCCTACTCCACCGGCTCGTCGATCATGCCGCAGAAGAAGAACCCCGACGTGGCCGAGCTCGCCCGGGGCAAGAGCGGTCGCCTCATCGGCAACCTGATGTCGCTGCTGACCACCCTCAAGGGCCTGCCGCTGACCTACAACCGGGACCTGCAGGAGGACAAGGAGCCGGTGTTCGACTCCGTCGACAGCCTGCTGCTCGTCCTTCCCGCCATGGCCGGGCTCGTCGCGACCATGCGCGTCAACACCGCCAAGCTGGAGGCCTCGGCCCCCGACGGGTTCGCGCTGGCCACCGACCTGGCCGAGCTGCTGGTCCGCAGGGGCGTCGCCTTCCGAGAGGCCCACGAGGCGGTCGGGCACCTGGTCGTCTGGTGCCAGGTCAACGACAAGGATTTCGGCGAGCTCACCGACGACGAACTGGCAAAGGTCTCGCCGCACTTCACGCCTGACTCCCGCGAGGTCCTCTCGGTGCCGGGCGCGCTGGCCGCCCGCAAGGCGCACGGCGGTACGGCGCCGGACCGGGTCCGCGACCAGCTCGTCGCGCTCCGCGAGGTCGTCGACGCCCAGGCGGCCTGGGCGATCGGGAACTGATGCCCGCCGAAGAGCACGACGGGCACTTGCTCGCCGCGCCCGCGCCGCTGGCGCGCGACTTCTTCGACCGGCCCGCCCACGAGATCGCTCCGGATCTGCTGGGGCGAGTGCTCGTGCACGGGCCGGTCGCGCTGCGTCTCACCGAGGTCGAGGCGTACGGCGTGCCGGGTGAGGACCCCGCGTCGCACACCTACCGGGGCCGGACGCCGCGCAACGCGGTGATGTTCGGCCCGCCGGGCCACCTGTACGTCTATTTCACCTACGGCATGCATTTTTGCGTCAATCTCACCTGCCTTCCCGAGGGGACAGGGTCCGGGATACTGCTCAGGGCCGGAGAGGTGATCTCCGGTGCCGGGACCGCCATGGCCCGCCGGAGAGCGGGAAGCGCCCGTGCCGTCCGGGAAGTCGATCTGGCCAGGGGGCCGGCACGTCTGGCCGTGGCGCTCGGCTTCACCCTGGAGCACAACGGACTCGATGTCTGCGTCCCGGGGTCGCTCTCCGTGACCGAGGGCGACCCCGTCGTGGCCGCGTCCGTCCGGTCGGGGCCACGCACCGGGGTCTCGTCGGGGAAGGAGACGCCCTGGCGTTTCTGGATCGAGGGCGACCCCACCGTCTCGCCCCATCGCCCGCACGTGCCGCGCCGCCGGTAGGCCACCCTGCGCTCCTCCTGGCTTCCCCGCTGGTCCACTCGCGCTTTCGAGTGGCGCGACGGTGCCGCGATCGGGCAGGGTGTACGAGAGCGCTAAATGTCCCTTCGAGCATTGGAAAGCAAGGATCGTGACCGACATTCTGGATGACCTCGCCTGGCGCGGCCTGATCGCGCAGTCCACCGACATCGATGCCCTGCGCGGGGCGATGGCCGAGGGTCCGATCACGGTCTATTGCGGCTTCGACCCGACCGCACCCTCGCTGCACGTCGGCAACCTGGTCCCGTTGCTGACCCTCACCCGCCTGCAGCGGGCGGGTCACCGGGTCGTCGGCCTGGTGGGCGGCGCGACCGGCCTGATCGGCGACCCCAGCGGTCGGAGCACTGAGCGTTCGCTGAACTCGTCCGAGGTCGTGGCCGAATGGGTGGCGCGGATCCGGGTCCAGCTGGAGAAGTTCCTCGACTTCTCGGAGGAGACGGGCGGGATCCTCGTCAGCAACCTCGACTGGACCGAGGGCATGTCGGCGATCGACTTCCTGCGTGACGTCGGCAAGCACTTCCCGGTCAACCGGATGCTCGCCCGCGAGTCGGTCTCCGCCAGGTTGGGGGGAGAGGGGCTCAGCTACACCGAGTTCAGCTACCAGATCCTGCAGGCCAACGACTACCTGGAGCTGAACCGGCGCTACGGCTGCACGCTCCAGATCGGCGGCAGCGACCAGTGGGGCAACATCACCGCGGGCACCGACCTCATCCGCCGGGTGACGGGCGGACATGTACACGCCCTCACCGTGCCGTTGATCACCAAGGCGGATGGGACCAAGTTCGGCAAGACCGCCGGCGGCGCGGTCTGGCTCAACCCTGAGATGACCTCGCCGTACGCCTTCTACCAGTTCTGGCTGAACTCGGATGACAGGGACGTGGTGAAGTTCCTCAAGATCTACAGCTTCAGGTCCCGTGAGGAGATCGAGGAACTGGAGAAGGCCGCCGCCGCGCGGCCCGCCGCGCGCGAGGCCCAGCGGGCGCTCGCGGAGGAGTTCACCACGCTGCTGCACGGTGCCGACGAGTGCGCCGCGGTGATCGCCGCCTCGGCGGCCCTGTTCGGTCAGGGTTCCCTGGAGGAGCTGCCCGCGCGCACGCTCGGAGAGGCTCTCGCCGAGGTGCCGCGCGCCGAGGTTCCCGCGCTGGGAGCGTCCTTTGTCGACCTGCTCGCCGAGAGCGGCCTGGTCAAGTCGAAGTCCGAGGCGCGTCGCACCGTCAAGGAGGGCGGCGCCTACCTCAACAACACCAAGGTCACCGATGAGGCGTATGTGCCGTCGGCCGATGATCTGCTCCACGGACGCTTCCTGGTGCTGCGCCGAGGCAAGCGTTCGGTCGGTGGAGTCGAGATCGTCGAGGCCTGACCCCTCCCGCGCCGCCGACCTGCTCTCCCGCCAGGTAAAGGCGATGATTACGAGGGATGGGCGCCCCGGCTTAGGCCGGGGCGTTCTCTGCCCCGACGCGTAACATTCCGGTAGCGAACCTCCCTCGGTTCTCTAAGCAACCCCTCTGACCTGCGGTTTTGCCAAGCATGGCTGATTTGACGATGTTCCGGGAGGGGCATAATCTTTTTAATGCCCCGGGAGCGAGCCGGACGCCTGAGTCGGCGGACGGGCCCCAGGGACACTCCACTGAACGAACTTGAGAGTTCGGACTCCGCGTAGATCACCGGAAAACCGGTTGATTCGCCGTGGCCCGGATGACACGGTAGGTTCAGGGAGCTGCTCCGGAAGCGGGGCAAAGAGAATCCTAGTGAGTCTGCAGGGTTTGTGACAAATGGCTGAGAGCTAGCAATTTGACACAGTCTTGACAAGCGGTAGGATTTAAGTATGAAGCAGAGCGCCCCTGGCTCTCCGATCAAGTGTTGATCGGGACGACGGTGTACGCGTCCGTTTCTTGAGAACTCAACAGTGTGTTAAAAGCCAGTGCATGAAGCACAACCCTGTCCAACCCGCCTCATTTACGGGGT
>NZ_JBFAOJ010000145.1:0-15076 GCF_040675205.1 Streptosporangium sp. NPDC049644
TTGCCGGTTTTCCGACCATCGACTCGAACCCGCCGAATCCGCTAGGATTGCGACCACCCTGTCTCCAGGGCAACCCCTCTAACTTACTCCAACATTCGGTCGATGTCCAACTTGTGCAGACACGCCCGATTCGCCAGATTTTCAGAGGGGGCTGCAGGACTCTGCCCTGCCTGAAGAACTCTAGCAGCCTCCTGGGGCCACCATGACCAACTTCCTGGTAACAACTAGGTCTTCCCTGAGACTTCAGCTCTCAAACACGAGCACCCGGAGTCAGGAGACTCCGGGTTCTCGCTTCACTCCGACTTCCTGACCTGTGCCGTTCTCCTCCCAGCCGCCGGCTGGGATCCTCAGGTCAGGGCTCACGCCCTGCTCTAGAACTCAGGCCGTCAGCCCGTCGGCAACGCCGCCAGCTGAGCGAGCAACCGCGCGATGTCCTGGTCGGCCTGCGCGGCACGGGATCGCACCTTGGCCACCACATCGTCCGGCGCCTTGGCCATGAACTGCTCATTGCCGAGCTTGGCCGCGACCTGGGCCGCCTCCTTGCGCGCCACTGCGAGATCCTTCTCCATGCGCTTACGCTCGGCGACCACATCGATCGCCCCCGCCGTGTCGATCTCCACGACGACCCCGCTCACATCGAGATGGGCGGTCGCGGCGAACGAGTCGGACGGCTGGTCGAGCCGGAGCAACGACCGGATCGCCCCTTCGTGAGAGGCCAGAGCCGTACCGGCGAGCGAGAGCCGCGCGGCGACCCGCTGCCCTGGCTTGAGGCCCTGGTCGGAGCGGAACCTGCGCACCTCGGTGATCAGCCCCTGCACCGCGATGATCTCCTCCTCCGCCGAGGGATCACGCAACGATTCCTGGACCGTCGGCCATGGCGCGACCACGATCGACTCGTGCCCGGTGACCGCCCGCCACAGTTCCTCGGTGACGAACGGGACCAGCGGGTGGAGCAGACGGAGCAGCGAGTCGAGGACATGACCCAGCACGAGCCGGGTGTGCTCCTGCCCGGAGGCGATCTGGATCTTGGCGAGTTCCACGTACCAGTCGCAGACCTCGTCCCACGCGAAGTGGTAGAGCAGGTCGGAGATCTTGGCGAACTCGAAGTCCTCGAACGCGGCGTCCACCGACGCGACGATCTCCTGGAGCCTGGACAGGATCCACCTGTCGGCGGCGGTCAGCTCCTCGAACGGAAGCTCACCCGTCACGGCACCGTTCATCAGCGCGAAACGAGTGGCGTTCCAGATCTTGTTACAGAAGTTGCGCGACCCTCCTGCCCATTCCTCGCTGATCGCCACGTCGGAGCCGGGGTTGGCGCCACGCAGCAGCGTGAAACGGGTGGCATCGGCCCCGAAGCGCTCGATCCAGTCGAGCGGGTCGACGACGTTGCCGAACGACTTCGACATCTTCTTGCCGTACTGGTCCCGGACCATGCCGTGCAGAGCCACGGTCCGGAACGGCGGCTCGCCGTCCATCGCGTAGATGCCGAACATCATCATCCGGGCGACCCAGAAGAACAGGATGTCGTAGCCGGTCACCAGGACGGAGGTCGGGTAGAACTTCGCCAGCTCGGGTGTCCTGTCCGGCCAGCCGAGAGTGGAGAACGGCCACAACCCGGAGGAGAACCAGGTGTCGAGGACATCGGGGTCCTGGACGTAACCATCGGGCACCTGCTCGTCGGGACCGACGCAGACGACCTCACCGCCGGGGCCGTACCAGACCGGGATACGGTGCCCCCACCACAGCTGCCGGGAGATGCACCAGTCGTGCATGTCGTCGACCCAGTCGAAGTAGCGCTTGGCCAGCTCCGGCGGGTGGATCTTCGTCCGGCCGTCACGGACCGCATCGCCCGCCGCCTTCGCCAGGGGCGAGACGTTGACGAACCACTGGAGTGAGAGCCGTGGCTCGACCACGGTCTTGCAGCGTGAGCAGTGCCCGACGGAGTGAAGGTAGGGGCGCTTCTCCGCCACGATCCGCCCCTCGGCGCGTAGCGCGGCCACCACCGCGGGCCTGGCCTCGAAGCGGTCGAGCCCCTGGAACGGGCCGTGGGTCGTGACCACACCGCGCTCGTCCATGATCGTCAGGGACGGCAGCGAGTGGCGCCGTCCGATCTCGAAGTCGTTCGGGTCGTGCGCCGGAGTGACCTTGACCGCCCCGGTGCCGAAGGCCGGGTCGACGTGCTCGTCGGCGACGATCGGGATGAGACGTCCGGTGAGCGGTAGCTCCACTTCCCTTCCGATCAGGTGCGCGTAGCGCTCGTCGGAGGGGTGCACGGCCACGGCGGTGTCACCGAGCATCGTCTCGGCCCGAGTCGTGGCGACCACGATGGAGTCGTCACCGTCGCCGTAACGGATCGAGACGAGCTCGCCCTCGTCCTCGCTGTGCTCGACCTCGATGTCCGAAAGCGCGGTCAGGCAGCGCGGACACCAGTTGATGATGCGCTCGGCGCGGTAGATGAGCCCGTCGTCGAAGAGCCTCTTGAAGATCGTCTGGACGGCGCGGGACAGTCCCGGGTCCATGGTGAAGCGTTCGCGTGACCAGTCGACGCCATCGCCGAGCTTCTTCATCTGGCCGAGGATCCGGCCACCGGACTCCTCCTTCCACTGCCAGACCCGCTCGACGAACGCCTCGCGGCCGAGGTCGTGCCGGGACAGGCCCTCCTTGGCGAGCTCGCGTTCGACGACGTTCTGGGTGGCGATGCCGGCGTGGTCCATGCCTGGCAGCCAGAGTGTCTGCTGGCCGCGCATGCGGGCGCGCCTGGTCAGCGCATCCTGGATCGAGTGGTCGAGTGCGTGGCCGATGTGCAGGACACCGGTCACGTTCGGCGGAGGCAGGACGATGCTGTAAGGCTCGCGCTCGCCGCTCGGATCAGCGGTGAAGTATCCCTCCGATACCCAGCGCTCGTAGCTCCGGGTCTCCACGTCGGCAGGTGTGTACTGGGTGGGCAGCTCTGGCGTCGTCACGATGTCCAAGTCTAGGGATGTCCGCGCACTCGATGTTCCCCCGCCGAAGAGTCGCGACGTATTCCCCCACCCCGCGGACCGGCTGCTGAAATCGTCCGGCGAACGCGCCACCGGCCGACCCGGCGGAAACCAGCGGAAACAGCGACGCCCCCGCAGGATCTCCCTGCGGGGGCGTCAGCCGTGAAAACCGGTTCGCTCAGGCTGGATCACGCGGACTTCTCGCGCGGCGGCCGCTGCTGCTTGTTGAGCTGGTCACGCGGCACGAGCGTGGGGTTGACGTGTTCGAGAACCGACTCGCGGGTGATGACGACGCGCGCCACGTCCTGCCGCGACGGCACCTCGTACATCACCGAGAGGAGAACCTCCTCCAGGATCGCTCGCAGGCCACGGGCACCGGTGCCGCGCAGGATCGCCTGGTCCGCGATCGCCTCAAGCGCGTCGTCTGTGAACTCGAGTTCGACATTGTCCAGCTCGAACAGGCGCCGGTACTGCTTGACCAAGGCGTTGCGCGGCTCGGTGAGGATCTGGATGAGCGCCTCACGGTCAAGGTTGTGAACGCTCGTGATGACCGGGAGCCGGCCGACGAACTCGGGGATCATGCCGAACTTCAGCAGATCCTCGGGCATGACGTCTCCGAAGATGTCGGAGCTGTCGATGTCCTCCTTGGAACGGATGATGGCGTTGAAACCGATGCCCTTGCGGCCGATCCGGGATTCGATGATCTTTTCGAGGCCGGCGAAGGCCCCACCGCAGATGAACAGCACGTTGGTGGTGTCGATCTGGATGAACTCCTGGTGCGGGTGCTTACGGCCGCCCTGCGGCGGCACACTCGCGGTCGTGCCCTCCAGGATCTTCAGCAGGGCCTGCTGCACGCCCTCACCGGAGACGTCCCTGGTGATCGACGGGTTCTCGCTCTTACGAGCGATCTTGTCGACCTCGTCGATGTAGATGATGCCGGTCTCGGCCTTCTTGACGTCGTAGTCGGCGGCCTGGATCAGCTTGAGCAGTATGTTCTCGACGTCCTCGCCCACGTAGCCCGCCTCTGTCAGGGCTGTGGCGTCGGCGATGGCGAACGGAACGTTCAGCATCTTCGCCAACGTCTGGGCGAGCAGCGTCTTACCGGAACCGGTCGGGCCCAGGAGCAGGATGTTGGACTTGGCCAGTTCAATGCCGTCGTCACGCCCGCGCTCGCCGGACTGCACCCGCTTGTAGTGGTTGTAGACCGCTACGGAGAGAGCCTTCTTCGCCTGGTCCTGACCGATGACGTAGGCGTCGAGGAATTCGTAGATCTCCCTCGGCTTGGGAAGGCTGTCCCACTTGAGCTCAGAGGACTCGCTGAGCTCTTCCTCGATGATCTCGTTGCAGAGGTCAATGCACTCATCACAGATGTATACGCCGGGTCCGGCGATGAGCTTCTTGACTTGCTTCTGGCTCTTTCCACAGAAAGAGCACTTCAGCAGGTCTCCCCCGTCGCCGATGCGTGCCACCCCAGATACTCCTTTGCGTGGGACCGCCCTGGCTGCCGCGGTCCGTTTCTTCCGACCGGCCCGATACCCGATCGAAAAGTCATCCCGCTTAGGTTTCGACGTTACCGTCTTCTGAGCCCTCAGTGAGCCCCCTAGCGGCGAGTCGCACCGGAACGTGCCCGATTCGGCACGGTTCCGGTGCGATATGCCTCGTTAGGAGGCTACGGCCTTCGCGAGCTTCTTGCGGGACGGGATGATGTCGTCGATCAGCCCGTACTCCTTGGCCTCCACGGCATCAAGGATCTTGTCCCGTTCGATGTCCTTGCGGACCGCCTCCGGCGCCCTGCCCGAGTGCTGAGCGATGATGCTCTCCATCTGGGCGCGCATCCTGAGGATCTCGCGCGCCTGGATCTCGATGTCGCTTCCCTGGCCGCCCCCCTCGGTGGAGGGCTGGTGGATCAGCATGCGGGCGTTCGGCAGGGCGAAGCGCTTGCCGGGCGTGCCGCCGGCCAGCAGGACCGCCGCCGCCGAGGCCGCCTGGCCCAGACAGACCGTCTGGATCTCCGGCCGGACGAACTGCATCGTGTCGTAGATCGCCGTCATGGCGGTGAAGGAACCGCCCGGCGAGTTGATGTAGATGCTGATGTCACGGTCGGGGTCGAGCGACTCCAGGGTCAGCAACTGCGCCATGACGTCATTGGCCGACGCGTCGTCCACCTGCACACCGAGGAAGATGATGCGGTCCTCGAAGAGCTTGGCGTACGGGTTCATCTCCCGCACGCCGTAGGACGTGCGCTCACTGAAGGACGGAAGAACGTAACGGCCGTTGATGTCTCCCGGCCGGATCAACTCACTCACCTTGTGCCCCTTCAGGAGACGGCGCCCGTGGAGGGCACCTGTCGAGCGCTGCGCACGACCTGGTCGATGAAGCCGTAGTCCTTGGCCTCCTCGGCCGTGAACCAGCGGTCACGGTCGGAGTCGGCCTCGATCTGCTCCAGGTTCTGACCGGTGTGGAACGCGATGCGCTCGGCGAGGGTCTTTTTGACATATAGCATCTGCTCAGCCTGAATGGCGATGTCGGCTGCGGTGCCGCCGATGCCACCGGACGGCTGGTGCATCATGATGCGGGCGTGCGGCAGGGCGTAACGCTTGCCCCGCTCGCCGGCGCAGAGCAGGAACTGGCCCATGGAAGCGGCCAGACCCATCGCGACCGTGCACACATTGTTAGGCACGTATTCCATCATGTCGTAGATCGCCATTCCGGCGGTCACGGAACCGCCTGGCGAGTTGATGTAGAGCCAGATGTCGCGCTCTGAGTCGTCCGCGGCGAGCAGCAGCAGCTCGGCGCAGATTCGGTTGGCGATCTCGTCGTTGACCTGGGTGCCCAGCACGATGATGCGCTCACGCAGCAGCCGCTGGTAGAGCTGGTCTTCGAGCCTGAACGAGCCATTCGGCTGGCTCATCGACTCGGGCCCGGAGCCGGTCGGCTGGTAGAAGGTCGGCGGGCTGGTCACAGCGTCACCTTCCGATGCGTCGTAATCGATTGGCTTTGCTTGTGACCTTAACGCGCGCGGCCTACCGGACATGCCCCCTCAACGCGCTGTTCGCTGACGGCGCATGCTGCCCGCCGCCTCCTCACCGCGCCCGGAGCCTCCCGCCGCACGCCTCGGTAAAGGCTCGGAAGCCGGAGCCCGTACGGCGTGTCGGAGCTCCCGGGATACCCGCGCGGACGCCGGAAGCAGATCGAAAGGGCCTCCGGGGCAGAGGAGAGGGGGCCGCGGCTCTCAGCGGGCCCAGGAGCCCGCGGGCTCTCCGGAAAGCGGGAAGAGCCGGAGGAATCCAGGAGAGCGTCAGGGCAGCGCTCTGCGGCGCGCTCACCCCCACGTCGCCCTCGACTCGGCCCCGGAGCGGCCGAAGGCCCTGGCCGGGACCTGGAGAGCGACAGAACGCGGACGCCCCCGTCGCGCTGAGCGCGACGGGGGCGTCCGGGGCGCCCGCCGGGCACCCCTCGCTTCTGCCTGGGGCTACTTCGCGGCGTCAGCCTCGGGGGCCTCCGAAGCCTCGGCGGCCTCCTCGGCCTCCGCACCGTTGATCTCGGTGTAGATGGCCTTGAGGTCGACCTCGTTGCCCGCCTCGTCGGTCACCTTCGCGGCATCGCCGATGACGCTCTTGGCCTTGTCACGGACGATCTCAACCATGGCCAGCGTGAGCTGGTCGTTGTCGGCCAGGTGCTGGGCCAGCGTGTTGGGCGCGACGTTCATCTGCATGGCGCGGCGCACCACGAAGTTGGTCAGCTCCTGCTCGCTGACGCCGAGCTCCTCGCTCTTGACGATCTTGTCGAGGACGAAGCCCGTCTTGAGTGCCTTGGCGGCGCTCTCGTCGAACTCGGCGAGGCGCTCCTCCTCGGTGGTCTGGTAGAGGCGGAAGAACGCCTCCTTGCTCAGGCCACTCTCGGCGATCTGGTGCTCAAGGTTGTGCTTGCGGTTGTCGACCTCGGCCTTGAGCGCGCTCTCCGGCAGCGGAATGTCGATCTTGCCGAGCAGGGCGTCGAGCGCGTTCTCGCGGGCCTGGACGACCTGCTCGATCAGCTTGTTGCGGCGGGCCTGCTCGCTGATGCTCGCCTTGAGCTCGTCAAGGGTGTCGAACTCGCTGGCGAGCTGGGCGAACTCGTCGTCAAGCTCGGGGAGGACCTTCTCCTTGACGCTCTTGACGGTGATGGTGACCACGGCCTCCTCGCCGGCGTTCTCGCCGCCGACCAGGTTGGTGGTGAACTCCTTGGTGTCACCGGCGGACAGGCCGACCAGGGCGTCGTCCAGGCCCTGCAGCACCGAACCGGCACCGACCTCGTAGGAGACGTCGTTGGCCTGCTGCTCCTCGATGTTGACACCGTCGATCGAGGCGGCCAGGTCCATGACGACGAAGTCGCCGGCGGCGGCGGCGCGCTCGACGCCGGTCAGCGTGGCGAAACGCTGGCGCAGGCCGTCCAGTTGGGTGTCGATGTCGGAGTCGGAGACCTCGGAGACCGGAACGGTCACCTCGAGGCCCTGGTAGTCGGGGACGTCGAACTCGGGGCGGATGTCCACCTCGGCGGTGAACTCGACCTGCTGGCCGTCCTCGATCTTGGTGACCTCGATCTCCGGCTGGCTGACCGGGAAGATCTCACTCTCGTCGACGGCCTGGCCGTACAGCTTGGGCACCGCGTCATTGAGGGTCTCCTCCAGCACCACCGCGCGGCCGAAGCGCTGCTCGATGATGCGGGCCGGAACCTTGCCGGGGCGGAATCCGGGGACGCGCACCTGCTGCGCGACCTTCTTGTACGCCGCCTGCAGGCTCTCCCCGAGCTCCTCGAACGGCACCTCGACGGTAAGCCTTACCCGGGTCGGGCTGAGCTCCTCCACAGCGGTCTTCACGGGGTCGTCTCCTTGATCAAACTTCGAGTGATCGCGGGCGCGCCAAGTCGTAGCGGCTATCGCGGCAAGCTCTCGCGCCGCGCCCACATGAGTGGCACCTGGCACAGCCATCGAGACGTGCGAGATTAGGGCACGCTCCACTGCGGCGGGTGTTCAGCGCCGCAGGCCAGTCTAGAGCAGAGCGGCACCATGGAGCGACCAATGGCCGCTCAGTCCTCTTTGATGATCCGCCGCAGGATGTCGTTCGTCTCGCCGGGGGTGGTGCTGACCGCGCACAGCCGCTCCATGACCTCGCTGTAGCGGTCGACGTCCTCGCGCTTGTCCAGGTAGAGGGCGCTGGCCAGCTGCTCGACGTAGACCACGTCCGGGAGCTCGCTGTCGTTGAAGCGGAGCACACTGAAGGCACCGCCCTCCGCGCTGTGGCCGCCGAAGCTGAAGGGCATCACCTGGATCGTGATGTTCGGCTGCCGCATGAGGTCGAGCAGGTGCTCCAGCTGTGCCCGCATGACGTCCGCACCGCCGATGGGACGTCGCAGCGCGGCCTCGTCGATGACGGCCCAGAAGAACGGGCCGTCGGACCGCCTGAGCACCTGCTGGCGCTCCATCCGCAGATCGACCCGGCGGGTGATCTCGTCGGGCGCTATGCCGGCGCTCCCCGCGGTGATGACCGCCCTGGCGTACTCCTTCGTCTGCAGCAGGCCCGGCACGAACTGCACCTCGTACGTACGGATCCGGGAGGCTGCCTCCTCCAGGCCGACGTACGTCTGAAACCATGAGGGCAGCAGGTCGTTGAACCGGTGCCACCAGCCGGGCTCGTTGGCTCTGAGCAGCAGATCCATGATCGCCGACCGGGCGCGGTCGTCCTCCACCCCGTAGAAGGTGAGCAGATCCGCCACATCGCGCTCTCTCAGGCCAACCCGGCCGAGCTCCATCCTACTGATCTTGGATTCGGATCCGCGGATCAGATGGCCTGCCTCCTCTCGCGAGAGCCCCTTGGCCTCGCGCAGACGACGCAGTTGGGAGCCTAAGAGGATACGCAGAGCTGTGGGACCTGATCCCGGTTGAACCTGCGCCACTTCGCCTCCCTCTCTACTTGGGCCAGCGCACACAGTGTCACTACTTCCGGCCGCTATGACAAGGTCTCAAGTCACTGCCCAATTCGCCAAGTCGCCGCCCCAACCATCCATGCTGCTGCACATTGCAACTGCACGTGCATTTGGGTCTTGCAGCAGACGTTCCGGTGACCCATGATGGCTTAGTGCATATTGGGCTTATGGTGCACAAGCTCTGAAAACTCTCACATGGTACGGAGACTCACGATGACAGCGGGAGGTACCGGCAGGATGGTGGAGGAGCCAAAATCGGCTGCCGACTACCTGCAGGCGACCCGCGAGGTGAGCTTTGACGAGCTGCTCGAGGCCAACCAGTCCGACGCCACCGCGTGCCCGCTGCCCAGTCAGGCCGACTCGGTGAAGACCGCCCGGGACGTGACACGCTCGACGCTTCGCGACTGGGGACTGGCGGAACTCAGCGATGACGCAGCGCTAGTGGTTTCGGAACTCGTCACCAACGCGGTCCGTTACGCACTGTGCCCGCCCGGCCAGCCGGGGATCACCCCGATCACGCTCGTCCTGCTGCGTCTCTCGCCCCACGTGCTCCTGGCCGTGATGGACCCCAGCAACGAGGTTCCGACCCCCAAGGAGCCGGACTTCATCTCGGAGAACGGCCGGGGTCTCTACATCGTGGAGACCTACAGCCAGGGCTGGGGCTGGGACTACCTCAACTGCGGCGGCAAGGCCGTCTGGGCCCTCTTCAGCGCCCACCGCTGACGTTCACCGCGCTCCCGCGCCGCGAGGCGGCCTTCCAGACATCGCGCGCATGCGCCCCGCCTGTCTCGCGTGGCCGGGAACTCGCCCCCCGTACGACGAGAAACCGGGCATCGGTCGGAACCGATGCCCGGCGTGCGTCGGGGTGACAGGATTTGAACCTGCGGCCCCCTGCTCCCAAAGCAATCGATGCGTGATCGTTACCAGCAATCCGGCTTGTATCCACCTGCGTCAACAGTTCTTGGACGTTCGCGAAAGTTCGCGGCCGTTCGCCGCGGTTGTCACTCAGTTCGTCACTCAGAAAGGGTCGGTTGCACCACCACCCAAGGTGGCGCAACCGCCCTTTTTTCGCGCTCCAGGTAAATTTTCCCAGCTCAAGCCACATATGAGGACGCTCGGAGCAAAGAGGCAGTTTCCGGCATAGAAGCTCCGAGACTCGACCGACGCAGCGGAAGACCGGCTTCGGATGCATTGGGATGCGTGGCACGGACGGGTTCGGTGCGGGAAACTCGTCTGCATGGCTCAGCTGGCAATGACATCGGCACGATGGAGTGAACTCACTGCGCTGCTGAACGACGTGCAGCGGCTTCAAGCCGAGTATCCCAAGGTGGCCGAGTACCTGGACATGGCTACAGGGCTGTCAGGGACCGGTGACGTTGAAGCCGACGGGGCGTTTGACCTGCGGTTCGTGCACTACATGACCGGCGGAAGCACCGTGAGCCCGAACCCCTATTGGGACATCGTGGAGCCGTTCGTGTTCGAGCACGAGGGCCGCCAGGTGGTGAACGGTGGTCGAGCGGAAGGAAGCGCGCGACTCGCTTTTGCACAGATGATCCTGCAAGCGACCTACGCCTACGCGGTGCCTTCCCCGCAGACCATCGAATGGATGTCCGGCTTCTGCGTTGATCTCCCAATCGTGGAGCTGGGGGCAGGTCGGGGATATTGGGCCGCACAGCTGGCCCGCTCAGGGCTGACTGTCGAGGCGTACGACCTGGAGCCGCCCAACAGGACCGAGAACGCCTCATTTCTTGGAGTTGCCGGCCAAACGGACGTGTGGCACCCCGTCGGCGATCTAAGTGAGTTCACGGCACGTGCCCAAACAGCGGATCACGTGCTGTTCCTCTGCTGGCCGCCCGGATGGGGCGACACGATGTCATCCGAGGCGCTGGCCTCGTTCGAGAGAGCAGGGGGCGAACGACTCGTCTACATCGGAGAGCCGAAGGGCGGCAAGACCGGTAACGATGCCTTCTTTGACGCCCTCTCGGCGCGGTGGACGCTGGACTCTGTAGATCCACACTTCGTTTCGTGGTGGACGGAGACGGACGTCGCGCAGGGCTGGGTTCGAAGCTAAGAGCGCAGCAAAAAGGGGAGTGCCATCTGTTCGGCACTCCCCTTTTTGCTGCGCCCTTACTGCTTGAGAGCCATGCGGAACACGAACGCGTCGTAGCGGTCCCGCGGGTACGACACATCGGAAATCATGATGACTCGGTCATCGGCGGACAGGAACCGCTGGTGGATCGTCTTGACGAGATCGCCGGGGGGAGTGCGCAGCCACTCGGCGTGAGGCGCTGTCGGGAGCTGGTCGGAGATGGTCTCCTCCAGGAAGGCCGCCCCCGACACATCGGCAACATCCACCGGATGGTAGGTGTCCGAGATCGAGATGGGCCGCCCGTCCTCAGTGGCCCTGGTGATGACGTAGGTGACCAACTCGCCCTCTGAGAGACCGAAAGCCTCCGCGAGTTCGCTGCTGGCAGGGACCTGCTCAACCTCCCGTTCTACCTGGATGTCTCGATCGGATTCGTTCCGGAACGAGCGCTCAGCGCTTTCCATCTGGCGCTCGGGAGAAACGCGAACGAGGTTGGGTCGATCGGCGACGAAGATGCCTCGCCGTTGTACGGATCGAACGAGCCCCTGACTTAGGAGCAGTTCGAGGGCCTTCCGAACCACGATGTTCGACACGCCGTTCTGCTGGGCGATCTCGGGATGGCTCGGTAGTTGCACGCCGGGAGGAAGTTCCCCCGCGCGAATACGTCGGGCGTACTCGCCTGCGATGCGGACGTAGGCCGGTTCTGGCACTTGTTGATCATCCCTTCGACTGCTCTTCGGTGACGCTTCCAGCGTATACGCATCATCGTATACCTAGGGGTTGTGTGTATACGCAGTTGCGTATACGCTCCTGCTTGTGACTCCTCCGCAAGGGCGGGTCACCGGAAGCACTCGGAAGGCGGTCCGACGGGATCGCGCGCCGACGCCGACGAAGCCGCTTCGACCGACGGGCCGAACGCACTCGACGCCTGACAACTTCATGGGTTACCGCCTCCCGCGACAAGGCGGCCCGCGCAGGTCACGACCCTGTGCACCGATCTTTCGTTTACCGAATCCACCTAGGTCGGGGACGGCCCTGCCCGCCCCCTCGATGACCAACCGACGAGCAAGGAGAACGACGATGCTCCCCACCCCCAAGACCAGTCGTTTCGTCCCGTTCCTGCTCACAGCTCTCGCGCTGTTCTTCATCGTCCGGGAGCCCACCCACGCCGCCCAGTTCGTGACAAGCGCCTTCACCGGCCTGATGACGGTCACCGACTCGCTGGTGACCTTCGCCAGCGCCCTCGGCTGATCCCCCACGCAAACGGGGCGACCCCCATCCGCCAAGACACGGGCCGCCCCTTCACTCCTCGACAAGGAGCACAACCAGCATGACCCACCCAACGTCCCCGGCCAATATCTACCGGGACCCCTGCCACTGCTGCGGCGGTGACGGATGGATGACTTCCACCCAGATCTGTGGTGTCTGCGAGGGCACCGGCCAGTGCGGGATGCACCGATGAGCGCCCCCGCGGCCCTGTCCCCCGCCGCTCACCCCTCCCTGATCCTGTTCGACGCCATCACCGCTGGCCTGTCGCGCCAGCTGGCCGAGGGCGCGCTGTGCGGACTGGACCCCGAACTGCACACCGGCCCGGACACCTTCACCTCCGAGCCCGCCGACGAGCAGGCCGCGCGAGAGCAGGTGGCCCGCGAGGTCTGCGCCGAGTGCCCGGTCCGCCAGCTGTGCCGAGACCGCGCGCTGCTTCTGCGCCCCGACCGCGGAGTGTGGGCCGGTCTCACCGCCTCCGAGATCAACGGCCTGGCCGACCTGCTGGCCACCTTCGGACTGATCGAGCAGCGGATCGAGGTGGCCTGACATGAGCCGCTACCAGTGCCCGCTGTGCTCGGGCATCCACCGCAGCGAGGACCTGGCGCGCTGCCCGCTGCACACCTACGGCTACGACCCGGCCTGTGAGAACTGCCGAGACGCGGTCGCCCTGATCCCGTGCGGGGGTGGCCAGTGATGGGCCGCTTCCAGTGCATCGACTGCGAGCACGAGCACGGCACCGCCACCAGCTGCCCGCGCTGCCGTACGCGGCGCGGCCAGGTGGAGCTGTGCCGCTCCCACGGTGCCCGGCACGTCTCCCGCTGCGGCACCTGCCGCACCTTGGCCCGCTCCCACTCCGGTTTCTAGCCCCACAGGTGAACCTCATGACCAGCAATCTCGCCACCTTCGCCGCGGTATTCGCGGCCCTGTTCGCCGCCCACTCGGTTGGTGACCACTGGGTGCAGACCCACGGCCAGGCGTGCGCCAAGGGAGCCCCCACCACCGCCGGACGGCTGGCCTGCGTCCGGCACGTGGCCACCCTCACCGCCACCAAGACCGCCGCCCTAGCCGCACTCGCCCTGATGACCGGCCTGACCCTGCACCCGATCACGTTCCTCGCCGGGCTGGGGGCGGACGCCCTCTCGCACTACTGGGCCGACCGGCGCGTCACCCTCGCCACGCTGGCCGAGCGCCTGGGCAAGAGCGACTTCTACCGCCTCGGCGCCCCCCGCCCCGGAACCACCGACGCCCCGCACCTGGGCACCGGCGCCTATGCCCTGGATCAGTCCTGGCACATCGGATGGCTGTTCATCGCTGCCCTGATCATCGCCGCCTGACCTGCAACGGAGACGACATGAACGAGAACACCCACCCCCGCACCTACACCCACCCCGACGTACTCACCCGAGGCGTCGCCGAAGGGTGGGCCGACCCGCAGACCGACCCCACCCGCATCGACTGGCCCGCCCGCCAGGCCGCTGCCGTGATCCCCTTCGCCGTGGTGGACGGTCGCCCGGTCAGCCCCGGCGCGCCGACCGGTATTCGCTACGGCCGCAACGAGCTGGGCCACTGGGGAGAGCAGGTCTGCGCCGACGCCATCGTGACCGCCACCGACGAGTACGGACACCGCTGGCTGGTCATGGTCGAGCGCGGCGACGGCCACGGCTGGGCACTGCCCGGCGGCACGGTGGACCCCGGAGAGAACCCGGCCCATGCCGCGGCCCGGGAATTGGGCGAGGAGACCGGCCTGTTCCTGGGCGGCGGCGGAAACTTCCAGCCCCTTGCGGCCCGTCACGTCCCCGACCCCCGTGCCTCTGATGAGGCGTGGATGGTGACCGTCCCTGCCTGGGACCACTTGGGGGCCGTTGCCTGCGGCAACCTGCCCGCCGTGACAGGGGCCGACGACGCCGCCCGTGCCGCGTGGGTGCGTGCCAACAGCTACGACGCCCTGGCCGCTTATCTGGAGGCGACGTATGGCGGGAGGGTGTTCGCCGCGCACGTGGACCTGTTGCGCGACGTCCTCGACCGGCCCGCCCTCGCCACCTCCGCTCCTGTGCAGGTCCTCATCACCTCCTTCGGCTACGGCCACAGCCCCGCCCCGCAGGCCGATGTGACCATCGATGCCCGCCGTAACCTGCGCAACCCTCACCACGATCCCGCCATGCGTCAGCTGACCGGCCTTGACCCCGCCGTTCGCCGGCACGTGCTGAACACCCCCGGTGCCCGGCCGCTGATCTGCCACACCGCCTCGACCGCTCGCGCCCTGGCCGCTCTCGCCTGCCTCGATCGGCCGGTCACCATCGCCACCGGGTGCGTCGGTGGGCGCCACCGCTCGGTGGCGCTGGCCGAGGAGATCGGTCAGGCCCTGCGCGCCCAGGGCATCGCGGTCGGCATCGAGCACCGCGACGTCACCAAGCCCGTCATCCAGAAGTAGCACGAGCGATCAAGGAGTAAGCCGACATGGGTAAGAAGACCGACTTCGCGGTGTACCGGACGAACCGCGATGCGCAGTACACGATGGCCTACAACTGCGGCGACTGCGGCCAGCCGGTCGTGGGCTACAGCGACGATGCCTATGGCCTGTTCGTGGGGACCTGCGGCAACGGCCACCGCTCGACGGTGATGGCCAGCTGATGAGCCGCATCCGCGCCCGCTTCTGGGACCCCACCGGCCAGAGGTACGGCATCCCTACCTACCCCTGGCGGATGTCGCCGCCGCACCTGCTGACCCGCCGCCAGCTGACCGCCGCCGGGCTGCGGCCCGGCGGGCAGGGCGTGCA
>NZ_JBFAOJ010000146.1:0-14507 GCF_040675205.1 Streptosporangium sp. NPDC049644
GCCATGGCACCGCTGGAGCGTGCCCTGGCCGCCAGCGAGGCCGCCGTGCTCGCGCGGGTGGAGGCACTGGAACGCTACGCGGGCCACGTGTCCGAGGCCGAGCACGCCCTGCTCTCCCAGGGACAGATCGAGGCCCTGCGAGCTCACCTGCCCGAGTACGAGCAGCTCGTCGCCGAGACGGGCGCGGCCAGGTTCTCCGCACCGGAGATCGGGCATCTCAGCGATGACGCCGACATGCTCCGGCGGGCGCTCCGCGAGAGCGTACGCTCGGCACACGAGGCGTTCCGCTATCTCGACCGATGATGTGAGAATCCGACCGGATGGAGGGGCGAGCCTGTGCGGCGAGTGGTGGTCGATCCCGAGGTTCCCGCCCGGACCGCCGATCTCTTTCGCCAGCACGCGTCGCTGTTGGCGCGCATCCGCGCCGGTTGGAGTCCCGAGCCTGCCGAGCCCGCCTCGCGGCTGCCCGTCCGTTTCCTGTGGTCCGGAGGGGCGGTCTCGGCGCTCCTGCTGGCCTGCCTGCTCCTCCTCGCGGACAGCGGACAGCTGTTCTTCTTCGTGCTCGCCCTGCTCGCCCTCGTGGTCCTCGTCGGTTTCCTCACCACCCGCGAGCCGCTGGAGCCGGAGTCGACCGAACACGAACTGTACCGCGAGGCCCGCTGGTACGAGGGCCGCTACCTGCTGCCCGCCGAGGACTTCGACCACAACGCCGGCCGGCTGCTCGAACGGGCCCAGCGGGCGATCGACTTCATCCTGCGCTCCCGGGTCAACGCCATGGGCATGCTCGACGACGTGCGCAACGCGGTGATGCTCCCCTCGCAGGAGTGGGAGATCGCCCAGCTGCTGACCAAGCTCTCCGCACTGCGCGACGAGCACCACGAGTTCGGGTACGGCGGCAGCACGCCGGAGGTGGCCGCGGCCATGGCACCGCTGGAGCGTGCCCTGGCCGCCAGCGAGGCCGCCGTGCTCGCGCGGGTGGAGGCACTGGAACGCTACGCGGGCCACGTGTCCGACGCCGAGCGGGCGCTACGCGCCCACGAGCAGATCGAGATACTCCGCTCACGGCTTCCCCGCTATGAGGAACTCCTGGCGGAGTCGGGCGCGGACGCCTTCGCCGTACCGGAGATAGGGAAGCTGACCGAGGACGCCGGCCACCTGGAACAGGCGCTGCGCGACAGCGTCCGTTCGGCACACGAGGCCTTCCGCCACCTCGACAGGCCCGCCGACGAGGCCGCCGACGGGGCCGCCGACGGGGCCGCCGGCCCCTCGTCCCCTCCGAGCGGGCCCGCCCGTTCCCCGAACTCCGGGGGCTCCGGGCAGGAACCTCCGGCCCCCTGAGGGTGGGGTTCCCCTTGTCATGCATCACAAAGAAGGCGAGGATAGCTCGCGTTCTTTGGAGGTAGCATGCGGATCCGCCTGGACACAACCCTCGGCGTGGTCGTGCTGGTCGACGTGTTGCGGGTCTTCCTGCCCTCGCTGATCACACTCTTCGGCCGGGCGGGAAGCACTCCCGCGGAGATGATGGGCCTGTACGCCCTCTCCTGGTTCGTCCTGGCCTTCCTGACCGTCCCGCTGGCCAGGCTCGTCCAGCCGCGGCTGATCGCCCTCGGTGCCGGATGCCTGCTGCTCCTGGCTCGGCTGGCACTCCAGCTGACCGGGGGCGGGGACCCGCAGCTGTACGTGGCCAGCCTCGGCCTGCTGGCCGGCCTGGTCTGGCTGGTGGCGACCGCGATGGGCGGCCGGGACGCCCGGCCCGTGATGGCCGGGGTGATCGCCGGCCTGGCGGCCTCCACGGTGATCCACGCGGCGCTGGACGGCATCGACCTGATGTGGCGGCCTGGAGCGATCCCATGGGCGCTGCTGGCTGTGGAACTCGGGCTCTTCGGCCTGTTCCTGATCCGGACGGCCCCCTCGGACGAGGAGTACTCCGGTGCCCCCCGCGCCTGGCTGGCCATCGGCCCCGCCCTGCTGCTCTGGGGGCTCTACACGGGCAACACCGCGCACGCCCAGGCGGCGACCGTCTCCGCCCAGCAGGCCGCCGCCGTGATCGTGGCGGCGTTCGCGGTGGTGTCGGCGGCGCCCGCCGCGCTGCCGGTGCTGCGCCGCCCGCTCCCGCCCGCCGTCGCCCTGGTCGCCTCGGCGGTGGCGTTCACCCTGGGCAGGGCCACCGTGGGCGGGGTCCACGGTGTGGCGCCCGGCTGGACGATCGCCGCGCAGATCATCGGCCAGCTCGCGCTCGGCGCATGTCTGGCGCACGCCGCGGCGGCCTTCGGCCCGGACAGGGCGGCGCGGCGCGGCCTGGCCGCGGCGGCAGGCATGCTGCTGTTCGTCGTGTTCGTCTTCGGTTACTACGCCGCCTACGACCTCTACCTTTCCAACCAGTGGGTGCCGATCGGCGCGGCGTTCGTCGTCGCGGTCCTGGGTCTGGTGGGCAGCAGGGGTCTGCCGCGCCGCTCCTACGACCGGCGGTTCGCGGCGGCCGCCGTGGCCGCGGTCGTGCTGGTGGCGGCCGTTCCCCTCTGGCAGGGGGAGCGGCCCCGCTGGGAGGCACCGCGTGACGGGCTGCGGATCGCGGCCTACAACATCAGGATGGGGTACGGCGAGTCCGGCAGGCTCTCCCTGGAGCAGCAGGCCGACGCGCTCAGGGAGTTGCGGCCGCACGTGGTGGTGCTGAGCGAGGCCGACCGGGGCTGGCTGCTCAACGGCGGCCACGACGGGGTGCGGCTGATCGCCGAGCGGCTGGGCATGCACTACATCTGGGCCCCGGCGACCGACGAGGTGTGGGGCGACGCCCTGCTCACCACGCTGCCGATCACCTCGATAAGGAACCACGTGCTGGTCCAGGGCGGACCGACCGGCGCGCAAGCGCTGGAGGTCGGGCTGCGCTGGCAGGGTGGGGACATCACCGTGATCGGCACCCACCTGCAGCCTCCGCCGGGCTGGCGCGAGCTCGGCCAGGTCGAGCAGCTCGGCGGGATCGTCAGGGAGGCCTCCAGGAGCGGCGCCCCGGTGATCGTGGCCGGCGACCTCAACCTTCAGCCCGGGGAGCGGGCCTGGGAGGTGCTGACCGGCGCGGGCCTGACCGACCCCCTCGCCCCGGCCAGGCCGTTCAACACCGTTCCGTCCCGGGGCGTCGTCGAGCAGATCGACCATGTGCTCGTCACCCCGGGTCTCATCGGAAAGGACCAGGCCAACCCCGATGTCCCACACTCCGACCACCGCCCGATCGCGGTCACCCTGGTCGCCGGGCCTTGATCGGGTTCCGCTGGGTAGTGTCGGGTGCATGACAGGACGACCTGTACTGATCTTCGACGGCGACTGCGGTTTCTGCACGACGAGCGTCAGGTTCGCCGAGCGCCGCATCGGGGTTCGCGCCCTGGTCGTCCCCTGGCAGTTCGCCGATCTTCCGGCGCTGGGCGTGACACGCGAGCGGGCCGAGCGCGAGGTGCTCTGGGTCCAGGACGGCGGGGTGTACGGCGGGGCGCAGGCGGTGGCCAGGCTGCTGATCGCCGCCGGTCTCCCGTGGAGCCCGCTGGGGTTCGCGCTGCGGGTCCCGCCGTTGCGCTGGGCGGCTCAGGGCCTCTACCGCCTGATCGCCGGCAACCGGCACCGCCTGCCCGGCGGCACCCCTGCCTGCGCCCTTCCTCAGGACCGCCGATGAAGGGCGTACTGCTCACCGGGTTCGAGCCGCTCGACGGCGGCGGCAACCCGTCGTGGGAGGCGATCGCCCTGGTACCCGGGGTGCGGACCGCGCTGCTCCCCTGCCGGTTCGGCGAGATGCTCGAGCGACTGCGCGCGGCGGTGGTCGAGCACGACCCGGCGGTGGTCGTGTGCGTCGGGCAGGCCGGGGGGCGGCCGGACGTGACCGTGGAGCGAGTGGCCGTCAATCTCGACGACGCGTGCGTCCCCGACAGCGCCGGGTGGCAGCCGATCGACGAGCCGGTGGTACGCGGCGGCCCTGCCGCCTACTTCGCCACGCTGCCGGTGAAGGCGTGCGTGGCGGCGGCGCGGGCGGTCGGGGTGCCCGCGAGCGTCTCGCAGAGCGCCGGCACGTTCCTGTGCAACCACCTCTTCTACGGCCTGATGCACCTGATCGCCACCGAGCGGCCGGGGGTCCGCGGAGGTTTCGTGCACCTGCCGTACAGCCCCGATCAGGTCCTCGGCGAGGCCAGGCCCTCCATGCCCGTCCCGGTGTCCGCCCAGGCGCTCACCGCGATCGTGACCACCGCCGTCTCCGTCTCGCTCGGCGGTGATCTCCGCCTGGTCGGTGGCTCCCTGCACTGACCGGGCGCTCCGCGCCGGGGCCGCCCGCTCCCGCGTCCCCGTTCCCGGGAAAGGCGGCCCGCCGGTCAGAGCGGCACGCCGTACACCACCCGGCGGCCCACGAACTCGGTCACGCTCCACAGCGTCTTCTTGTCGCGGACGCAGGTGAGGTCCTCGGGCCCCACCGGGTAGGGCCGTCTGCGCACCGTGTCGCCGACCACGAGCAGGGTGCCGTTCCCCGTGGCGCCCGCGGTCTGGCTGAGGTACCAGGTGCCGTTGTAGGAGAGCGCGCCCTGGACCTTGCTCACGGGGAGCGCGTGGGCGTCCACCGCCTGGACGACGCCGCCGGCGGGGGCGTTCAGCGTCCCCTGCGCGGTCAGCGACCAGCGGGCCACCCGTCCGACCGTGCCCGCCGTGTCGACGTACTCGCCACAGATCAGGGTGTGCGGGGTGGTGCTGCGGTCGACGGCGGTGTAGGAGAAGCGCACCGAACCACTGGTGGTGGCCCAGGCGTCGGTCTGCGGCATCACGTACCGGTAGCCGAACGCCTCGTAACTGCCGCTCTTCCTACCGATCGTGGCCGCGCCGTCCCCGTTGACCTCGAAGATCTGCCGGGTGTCGAACACCCGCAGGCCCCGCGTGGTGTCGACGACGTACAGCAGGCCGCCGTACCAGGCGACGCCGCCGGCGTGGATGTTGATCGGCGTGATGTTCCCGTCGGCGGCGACCCGCACCAGCAGGACGTGCCGGTACCGGAGTGTCGCGGTGTTCAGGAAGCTCAGGCGCACGCCCCGCTCGGCCCCCGACGTCGGCGAGTGGTACCAGCTCACCACGAACGTGCTCCCGGCGATCCCGGCGTCGGAGGCGGAGGTCAGGCCCTGGGGGTACCACTCCCTGGCGACGTTGTCGTCCGCGTCGAAGCAGTACCAGTCGACGGGTTTGGGGGTCATCTTGGCGAACGCCCCGGCACCGGTCGCCCCCTTCCTGGCCGCGACCCGATTGGCCTTGGCCAGCACGGTGTCGAGGGAGACCCGCTGGAGTTCCTTCTCCAGGACCTTGATCCCGGCCGCGAGGCCGCCGGCGTCCCGTTTCAACCCGAACGGCTCCGCCGGTGCGGCCTTCATCTGACTCATGTGGGGGTCTCCTCGTCCGGTCTCGCCAGGATCGGCGGATCAAGATACGGAGTTCATGAGTATGCCTCTACTCAAATCCCTTTTGTAGCTAGAAGGGCCAGGTGTGGACGGGCTCCCCGGTCTGTGACAGTTCCCGGTACCGGCTCACCAGGCGCGCCCGCGCTGCCTGGTCGCCCCCCATTCCCGCCAGCGCCTTCCGCTGCCAGATCGCACCGGTACGGCGGTGCGTGACGCGTTCCCGCACGATGTCCAGCGCCCACCGGATCTCGCCCGGCTCCACGCCCATCCTGCCGAGACCGGCCTCGGCGACCGGCAGCAGGTCCAGGGCGAGCCGCCAGGCCGGGACCTCCTCGCGCAGGCCGGGCCAGCTCAGCGGCGCGTCCAGGCCGTGGATCGCGCCTCGGTAGAAGTTGCGGTAGGCCCCGGCGAAGGGGAACTCCTCCACCGGATGGAGGGCCAGGGCCGCGGTCAGCCCGAGCAGGAACGCGCTGTTGGCCGCCATGTCCGCCGCGCTCGGCCCGGCGGGCAGGGCGCGCATCTCCACCCGAAGGTGGCCGCCGTCGACCGGGTCGTAGACCGGCCGGTTCCACTGCCACACGGTGCCCTGGTGAAGCCGGAGCTCGGCCAGTTTCGGGACGCCGCCCGCGGGCACCTCCTCCGGCACCGAGTTCATCGGCAGCACCGGTTCGTAGTCCCGGACGCATGTCTCGAACAGTTCCTGGGCGCTCCGCGCCCAGCCGGAGCCGAACCCCACCCGCCGGTCCCTGCGGTCGAGCCGCTCGACGTCCCGGTCGTCGGCGGCCTCCTCGAACAGCGCGATCCTCGTCTCCTCCCAGAGCTGCCTGCCCAGGAAGGCGGGTGAGTTGCCACTGACCGCGAGGACCGGGCCGATGGCCAGCTGGGCGGCGTTGTAGACGCGGGCGAAGTCGGCGGGAGGCGTGCGGAGATGGACCTGCCAGGAGGTGTTGGCGCTTTCCAGGATCACCCCCTCGACCTCCAGCTCCAGCAGCTCGACCCCCTCGATGCGCACCCGGAAGGGCTCCGTGCGTAGCCGCCGCATGCCCCTGGCCAGCGCCCGGTAGCGTCCCTCACCGCTCAACGCCTCGTGGGTGAAGTCGAACTCGCTCAGTGAGGGCAGGATCCCGATCATCACGACCTGCCCGCCCTGCGTCTCGGCCGCCGTGTCCACCACGGCCATGATCTCCCGCATCTCGCGCATCATGGCGGTGAACGGCCGCCCGGCGATCGGCAGCGGGGTCAGGTTGGCCTCCAGGTTGAACCTGCCCAGCTCCAGCGTGAGCCGGTCGTCGGCGGCGACCGCTCGCACCTCCTGGTTGCGGGGCAGCGGGCGGCCCTCAGGCGTTATGAGAAACATCTCCAGCTCAGCCCCGATCGTCACGGGACCGTCCCCGAAACCGGGCCGCGCGAGTACCTCTCGGAGAGCGCCGAGCTGCTCCGCCAATCTCTCCCCGAAGCGGAGGAACTCCGCCTCGGTGTAACGGTCCTTGTCGACTTTCTGCCCCATCACACCGTCCGATCAGTTGGTCCTCGTGCTCCCTCCTCTCTCCCAGCTTGCGCCTTCTAATCAGGGCTTTCGTCACAGCCCTCCGCGGACGAGGGCACGCGGCACGTCCGGGGCCCGTCGCCGCGTCTCCCCTGGCTTCCCACGATGCCTCGCGGGCACCGGGAAGGGAACGGTGTCCGGGGCCGGATTGAGTAGTGTTCAGGTTCGAGTGGGGCCGGAAGGGAGTGTGGGCGGGTGCGAGCGGTGGTCTTCGACGCCTTTGGAGCCGAGCTTGAGGTTCGGGAGGTGCCCTCCCCCGAACCTCCGCCCGGTGGAGCGGTGATCCGGGTGGAGGCCACCGGGCTCTGCCGGAGCGACTGGCACGGGTGGCAGGGCCACGACCCGGACATCCGGGTCCTGCCCCACGTGCCGGGGCACGAGCTCGCCGGGGTGGTCGAGTCGGTGGGCACGGGCGTCGCCTCGTGGCGGCCCGGCGACCGGGTGACCGTCCCGTTCGTCTGCGCCTGCGGTTCCTGCGCGGCGTGCGCGGCCGGTGAGCAGCAGGTCTGCGAGCGCCAGACCCAGCCCGGGTTCACCCACTGGGGTTCCTTCGCCGAGTATGTGGCGATCGATCACGCGGACGTGAACCTGGTGCGGCTCCCCGAGGAGATGAGCTTCAGCACCGCCGCGAGCCTGGGCTGCCGCTTCGCCACCGCCTACCGGGCCGTGAACGCCGTGGGCCGGGTACGGCCCGGCGAGTGGGTGGTCGTGCACGGCTGCGGCGGTGTGGGCCTGTCCGCCATCATGATCGCGGCCGCGGCCGGGGCCAGGGTGATCGCCGTGGACGTCTCCGCGGGCGCCCTGGAGATGGCCGGGGCGTTCGGCGCCACCGCCTGCGTCAGTGCCGCCCCGGCCGAGGCCGACGTCCCCGCGCGGGTCGTGGAGCTCACCTCGGGGGGCGCCCACGTCTCCATCGACGCGCTCGGCAGCCCGGGGACGTGCGCGGCGTCGATCGAGGGCCTGCGCCGCCGGGGACGCCACGTCCAGGTCGGTCTGCTGCCGGGGCTCACCGCGGTTCCGATGGGCCGGGTGATCGGCTACGAGCTCGAACTCCTCGGTAGCCACGGCATGGCGGCGCGCGCCTATCCGGCGATGCTGGCGGCCGTCGCCGACGGAACCCTCCGCCCGGACGCACTGGTCACCCGTTCCATCGGCCTCCAGGAGGCGGGAGACGCGCTCGCCTCGATCGGATCCGTCCCCGGCGTCACAATGATCATTCCGTCCCTGCGCTGACGGCGGGCCACAGGCCAAAAGAGAACGCGTTTCAGTTTTTTGTTGACCAAGACCTGGACACATGTCTAGTTTGAGGGTCCCGGTTCGGCGAAGGACGCGACGTGACAGTGCTGCCCGACTACTCAGGCCCCTTCGATCCCGGCTTCCGGCTGGAACGCCTCTCTCGTGGGGCGCTCGCCGTCCTCGGCAGAGAATGGCTGCTCCACGGCCACCTGCAGGACCGCGTCGGCGTCCCGATGGTCCTGGAGCTCGGCGGCAGGCAGGAGGCCGAGCGGGTCGCCATCGAGGAGTGGGCGGCCGCCAGCCCGATCTACTCGGTCAGGATGCAGGAGGCCCTGGGTTTCCGGGGTGACACCGTCTCGGCCATCCTGAAGAATCTCCAGCTCGACATCGGGGCGCCGCCGCAGTTCATGGACTTCCGGCTGCGGCTGATCGACGAGCGGCACGGTGAGTTCGAACTGGCCCACTGCGGCGCGCTGCTCGACGTCGAGCCGATGGGCGAGGACTGGGTCCGCGGCATGTGCCACACCATCGAGGACCCCACCTTCGACGCGACGGGGTCGGCCACCAACCCCCGCGCGAGGTTCCTGCCCGTGCACCGCCCGCCCCGCGTGCCACCTGGCCGGACTCCGCACTGCCGCTGGCGCGTCGAGATCTCCGACGCCGCCGAGCCCCTCGCGCCGCACCCCAACCAGGCCTCGGTGGCGGAGTCGCTGCTCGCCCGGCTGCCGATCACCTCGGGCAGGATCTCCGCCGAGCCCGGCGGGCTGGACGGCTACGGCGGCCCCTTCGACACCGACTTCCAGCTGGAGGACCTTTCGCACGCGGCGCTGCAGACCGTGCTGGAGGAGGTGGCGATTCAGAGCCACCTGCTCTTCCGCGGCTACCTGCTCAGCATGAGCGACCACTACGGCGAGCCGGCCGCCCGTGGCGCGGGGTCCCGGGTGCTCGTCGGACTGGCCGGCCTCACCTCGGGCAGAGTCCGCGCGGCCATGAACGTCCCCGGCGACGACGCCGCCGCCATCGGCAGGGTGCTGCAACTGCATCCGACCTTCCAGCCGGGCTCCTACGTCGGCCTGGAGGTCGAGGTCACCGGGCCGCTCCGGGTGAGGTTCGGCTTCACCGACTCACCGATCTTCCGGGAGACCGATCCGTTCACCTGGCTGGCCGAGCTCGGCGGCGACGGCGACCGCGCCCTGGACGCGGTGGTCCAGGCGGTCAACCCGCGTGCCCGATGCGTCCCGGTCCCGCCCCGCGAGGGAGAGCGCCACGCCTACGAGGCCGTGATCGACCCCGGCGCCGAGCCCGCGCGTGAGGAGCCCGAGGTGCGTCTGGCCCGCTTCAGCGGCGGCGCCGGCTTCGCCTTCCACCGGTTGAGAGCACGGTAGGGGATCGGCGACGGACCGGAAGGAGCACCGGCCGGTGGCCCGTCCCGCCCGTCGCCGGCCGGCTGGAACCGGGTTCTCCGGCAAAAGCGGCACCCCCATCAACGACCGGCCTGTCCTTTCACGCGATGAGTCCCGATAAAGAATCCTCCTCTTCGAAGAACAGGGCACAGCGCGACGACCAGCCAGAACGGGGCGGCCGCAGAGCTTTGAACGCTCATATAAATGATCAAAACGGTGATAGCGTCGTTGACCATGCGTCCAGAAGATCTCGCCCTGCTCAACGTGCCCGGCAGCGTCACCCGCCACGGCGATCTCCTTCTCGTCGACGTGGCCCGGCCCGATCTGGAGACCGACGCCTACTCCGGGAGCCTGTGGCGGGTGCCGCAGGACGGCCCGCCCGTCCGGTTCACCTTCGGCGACCGCGACAGCGCGCCGCGCATCTCCCCCGACGGCGCCTGGGTCGCCTTCCTGCGCGCCGGCGACGGCAGCCCGCAACTGCACGTGATGCCCACCGGCGGAGGTGAGGGCCGGCCGGTCACCGACCTGCCGCTGGGCGCGGGCGTCCCGGTCTGGGCACCGGACTCGCGCCGGATCGCGTTCGTCGCCCGGGTCGCCGAACCGGGCCGGTACGGCACCGAGAAGGGCGTGAGCGCCGAGGCCGAGGCACCGCGCCGGATCACCGGGCTCCACTACCGGACCGAGGGAATCGGCTTCACCTTCGACCGGCGGCAGAGCCTGTTCGTGGTCAACGCCCTCGCGGACATCCCGGTGCCGGTACGGCTGACCGAGGGGCCCTACGACGTCGACTCCCCCTGCTGGACACCGGACGGCGAGCATGTGCTGGTCTCGGCCCCTCGCGACCTCGACGGTGAGAGCCTGCACACGGACGTGTACGCCGTCCCGGCCGGCGGCGGCGCCCCGGTCCTCGCGGTGCGCAGCGACGGCTCCGCCGAGCATCCCGTCGCCCTGCCCGGCGGGGAGGTGCTCTACCTCGGCACGGAGTTCTCCGGACTCGACGCGGTGGCCCACAACGTGGGCCTCTACCGCGCGCCACTGCGGATCACCGGCGAGACGGTGGCTGAGACGGTGGCTGAGACGGTGGCCGGGACCCGGCTGACCGAGGAGGAGTCGGTGGACTGCGAGCCACTGCCTCCCGTACCGCTGCGGGACGGCGTCCTGGTCGCGGTGCGGGTACGCGGCGCGGTCGAGCTGCGGCTGGTCCCCTCCGGCGCCCTCGACGCGCCGCTGGAGAAGCTCGTCCCGATCCTGGGCGAGCGGGCGAGCGTCAAGTTCTTCACCTCCTGCGGCGAGCAGGTGGTCGCGGTGGTGTCCACCCCCGCGAGCCCCGGCGAGGTGGTCACCCCTGACGGGCCGCTGACCGACTTCTCCGGCACCCTCCCCGGGATCAGCCCGCTGCTGGAGATCACCGCCGTCTCCGCCGACGGCTACCCGGTCCACGGCTGGCTGGCCCTGCCCGAGGGCGAAGGCCCGCATCCCGTCCTGCTGAACGTGCACGGCGGCCCGTTCCACCAGCACGGGTGGGCCTTCCTGGACGAGACCCAGGTCTACACGGGCGCCGGATACGCGGTGGTCCTGCCGAACCCGCGCGGCTCCTCCGGATACGGACAGGCGCACGGCCGGTCGGTGATCGGCGCGCTGGGCACCGTGGACGCCGACGACGTGCTGGCCCTGCTCGACGCCGCGCTGGAGCGACCCGAGTGCGACGCCGGGCGGGTGGGCGTGATGGGCGGCTCCTACGGCGGTTTCATGACGAGCTGGCTGGCCACCCGGCACGGGGACCGGTTCAGGGCCGCCTGGAGCGAGCGCGCGGTCAACGCCTGGGACTCCTTCACCGGCTCCTCCGACGTCGGCTGGTTCTTCGCCGAGGCGTACTGCGGTCCCGACATCGAGGCGCAGCGCGCGATGAGCCCGCTCTACCACGCCGATCGGATCACGTTGCCGTTCGCCGTGGTCCACTCCGAGGAGGACATCCGCTGCCCGGTCGAGCAGGCACAGCGGATGTTCGTCGCGCTGCGCCGCAACGGCACCCCCGCGGAGTTCCTGCTCTTCCCCGGCGAGGGACACGAGCTCAGCCGCGGCGGGCGCCCGAAACACCGCCTGCAGCGCTTCGAGGCGGTACTGGAATGGTGGTCTCGCCACCTGTCCTGACCGGACGCGCTCCCCCGCGATGAGACGCCGGGGGTCTCCGCCGTTGCCGTTTCCGCTGCCCGGTACGGCAACAAAGCAGGCGCGGTGCGCGTCCAACGGACCATGAAACGATCCATCGGCGCCGGACTGCTCGCCGCCGCCTCGGCACTGGCCGTGCTGGCGGCCACGACCGCGTGCGCCCCGCCCGTCACCCGCGACCGGGGCGCCGCCCCGGCTTCCGGCGGCGCTCCCGCGAGTCTCTCTCCCGCCCCCGCGCGTCCCGCCGTCGCCGTCCAGGCCGCAGGCCTGCGGGTGGCGGACAGCGGCACCGCCGCCGGACGCTGCCGCACCGAGGCGCTCGCTGCGCGCGTCGGCAGGGTGGACGCCGGAGCGGGACAGCGGTACGCGCCGCTGGTGTTCACCAACACCTCCGCCAGGGCCTGCTGGGTGTACGGCTTCGTCGGCCTGATCATGATCGACGGCAGCGGCGACGCGATGCGCACCAGGACGCGCAGGGAGAGCCTCCAGCCCCGGCGGATCACCCTGCGCCCCGGAGCGAGCGCGCACGCCAGGCTGCACTGGAGCGAGGTGCCCGGCGGGAGCCGCTCCTGCCCGGCCTCCGCACGGCTGATGATCATCCCGCCGGACGAGGTCGCGCACCTGGAGATTCCGTTCAAGGCGACCGTCTGCGACGACGGCCGCCTGGACGTGACCCCGATGGCCTCCGGGGCGCGCCTGTAGCTCCTCGGACCGGGTCCGGGAAACGGAACCGGGACCTGTTTCCCGGCCCCTGTCTCGCTCCGGCCGCCGTGCCCTCGGCCGGAGCGGACCGGCGGCGTGTCGAGACGGTCGCCGGTACGTCTAGGGGCATCTCCGGTAGACCTGGGTTTTGATGTCCACCCCGATCTCACACTCCACGCCGAAGTAGTGGTCGCGCGCCTCCAGGAAGCTCTCCTCGATGCCGCGCTGCGACCTCACGAAGGAGAGCAGGCTCCACGCCTCCTCCCTGCCGAGCCGGATCTCATCGGGACCGAACCCCGGCTCGGCGTCCACCACGTAGCCGAGCGTGGTGGAGAAACTCCGGACGGGCTGGAAACCGAACTCCGCGGCGCGCTCCGGGAGGTCGTTGAGGATCGTACGGTCGGCCGCGTAGTCACGGTCGTAGGTCTCCAGCATGCGGCGGACCACGTCCGGGCCGCGGAAGGCCGCGTCGTCGACGTCGACCACGTACAGCAGCCCGCCGGGCCGCAGCACCCGGCGCATTTCGAGCAGGGCCAGATCCGGACTGCGCAGGTGGACGAAGAGGAAGCTCGCCGTGACCACGTCGTGCGACGCGTCCGCCTCACCGGTGGCGTACGCGGTGCCCTGGTGGAAGGTGAGGCCGGGGAAGTTCGAGCGGGCCCTGGCGAGCAGCTGGGGTGCGGGTTCGACGCCGCACACGCGATAGCCGGCGAACGGGCTCCCCTCGGTGACCGCCGCCAGATAGTCCCCGGGTCCGCTGCCGACGTCGAGCAGCGACGCGGGCGCGGGCGGGAAGGGCGTCGAGGCCAGGCGCGGCCGCTGCTCGGCGAGTACCAGCCGGCCCTGTGCGCTCAGCCGCGGCGCCTCCTCCTGCAGGGACAGCAGGTCCAGGTAGAAGTTCTCCGCGCCGAGGCGCTCCGCCGCCAGCAGGTCACCCCGGCCCTCGTCGGCGAGGAAGCGGACCAGCGAGGGGATCGCCAGCCGTTCGTCATCGGACCGCGACTCCCAGGTCAGCTCCCGATGCCTGAGGTAGAACCTCTCCAGGGCCTCTCCGCCCTCCACGGTCATCACGGTGACCGCGTCGTCGCCCGAGCCGACCTCACCGCGCACCACGAAGTCCCGCTTCGCGTACCGATCGAGGAGGTGGTCATACTGGCTCGGCCGGACGATGAGGAAGAACCGGGAGGGGCAGAGCGACTCGCAGAGCTGCCGCACCATCGAGTTGGCGATCCGCGTGCTGATCAGGCGGCCCCGATGGGTCTGCAGCGCCACCCGCTTGCCGATCTCGACGGTCGGCCCGTCCAGGTCGGGCAACTCCAGGGCGGCCAGCCCCGGCGCTCCGGGACCGTAGACGTACGCGGAGATGGCGGCCACGATCTTCCCCCCGGACAGGGCGCACAGGTGAAGACCCTCCGGATCGCTGTCGTGGTGCACCCTCTCCTCGCTCCACCCCAGCTCGGACATGAACACCCGCCGCCGGAGATCAAGGATCTCCTCGGCGGCCTTTTCCCACTTCAGCCAGCGGACCTCGATGTCACTTCCGTTGTGCATGCTCAAAGACCTCTCAGTGGATGTGTCCGAACCGCTCACGCGAACTGCTCACCCGAGATGGCGGTGTCCGGCGGCGGGCCGACCCGGGTCGCGGGAATCCCCGGATCGTGACTGCCGGTGAGGACGTCGCCACATTGCAAAAAACTAGGAGGACAGGGGGAGGTAGGGGCGGACGGTTCACCGCCGAACATGGTCAGGACCACGCCGGGGGGCGGTTCACGTCTGCCGGGCAGGCCGTTGGCCGCAATCTAGGACAGCGGACTTGCGACTTTCTTGGTGTCCAGCCAGACGGCACGACACGCCCCGTCGGCGACAACGCGCGGACCGGCGCTCTGCAGCCGCTGCCGAAGATGGAGGATTCTGCCGGCCGGGAAACATCGACAGGCCGTCTCCGTATCATCTCGGCACCGACAGGTGACCGTACGCCGCCGTGGAGACGCTTCCGTCTCCACGGCGGCTTCCGTTCGCCCCCCCAACGACGTGTAA
>NZ_JBFAOJ010000147.1:0-14325 GCF_040675205.1 Streptosporangium sp. NPDC049644
GACAGTCCTCCGCCTTGTGCGTATCTCATGATGTCGGTGTACCCGGCAATCAAGGCACGTCAGAACCTACGACACCACGAGTTCAACCTCAGTAGTGCCCGGTACACCCGGTTGTCGTTGTCGTTGTCGCTGGGGTGGATCATCAGGATCTCGTCCGCCTCGTTGGTGACCACGACGTTGACCGACGAGAACAGGTTGTTGGATGCAGGAGTATCGGGGGCGTCATGGAAGTCGATGTGGCCTACGGCTGCACACGATGGCACCCGGCTGCACGTGATCGCTAAGAGGAAGCACGCTAAGCCCCAGTTCAGGGGCCTAACAGCTGGTAGGAAGAGTGCCCCCGGCATGATTCGAACATGCGACACCCGCTTTAGGAGAGCGGTGGTTGTGCAGATGGCGTATGGGCTCTGACCTGCGTAGACGCTTCGCCTTTTGCGGGGAAGCTGAAAGATCATCCCGCGCATGTCCCTGAGTACAGAGCGTAGAGTCTCTCGGGCCGGAGAGCCGGAAGCCTCGGGCTGGCCAGGTCCGGCCTATTGAGCACGTGCTCTCCAGAGGCCGGAATTTACGAGTCCGAGCGCATGTTGTCCGCCTGCAGCTGAGTAAGAACATCAGACAGAGTCGAAGAGCTCCGGTGCCCATGGGCCTTGGACACGACGATGGCGGCCACCTCTTCCGCTGTCGCCGCTGTTCTTCCCGGCCGGGTTGTGTCCTGTCAGGGCCGAGAGGATCGGTGATCTCACCTTCCCGGGCCGACTCCAGTACCCGTTTGGTCAGTTGCTGTAGCAAGTCACCCTCACTGGTCAGATGTAGATCCTCGCTGCAGGCTCGATCAACGACCATCGAGATCAAATGCTCGCCCGTCATCGAGCGATCCGGCTGGACAGGCAGGTGGTTCAGGGACAGCGACTAACGGCGGTTTCGGACATCAAGAATCTCTCCCGTGATCACCAGATCAGCTGTTGGCTTTATAGTCCCATCTAGGCACGCGCCGTTGGTGGGAAGGGACGAGCTTGGTGCTGGTGGACTTGAGCTTGCAGCGCAGTTACAGGTCTGGGCGGGATGCCCTGCTCGACGACTTCTACGTACCCTGTATGCAGGAGTCAATCAAGTACGACCGCGCAGTCGGCTACTTCTCCAGCACCCTCTACCAGGTGGTTGGGCTGGCTTTCTCGGACTTCGTTCGACGCGGTGGACGCATGCGCTTGATCTGTTCTCCGGCATTGTCGCCTGAAGACTTCGCGGCTATGAAGGAAGCTGACGAGGTTGGACGACGTGCTCAGGAGACGGTACGTGAGGATCTCGAGCGGCTGTTGAACCGCCCAGAGGCGGTGCCCGCGACCAAGTTCCTCGCCACACTTATTGTGAATGACATTATCGATGTACGAATCGCTTTCGCCGATCAACCGGGTGGCCTGTTCCACGACAAGTTGGGCATCTTCGAAGACAGCGAGGGCAAGCGTGTCACGTTCATCGGCAGCGCCAACGAGACCTGGCGAGCCTGGGGCTACAACCACGAGTCCTTCGACGCCTTCTGTAGCTGGCAGAACGAGTCCGATCTGCTGCGAACCCGTGACCACGCCGATTCCTTCCGCGAGATCTGGCGCGGGCGCGAACCAGGAGTCCGCATAGCCCAACTGGAAGAGTTGACGCTCTCTCATCTCGTCCCGCTTGCTGACGACGACCTTGACCACGCCATTGAGGAAGTCCGTTCGTACCTGGGCCGCAAGCTGAGCCAAAAACTGGGACGGACCCTGATGGATCACCAGCGCCTCGCACTTGAGGACTGGGCAAGCCACAACCACCGTGGCATCGTCAACTTCGCGACGGGTGCTGGAAAGACGCTCACGGCCATCGAAGGGGTGAAGCGTTGGACGGACGCTGGCGGGGCGGCGGTCGTACTCGTTCCTGGTCGAGACTTGCATGCACAGTGGATCCGTGAAATTGAGACTGAGCTGAACAATGTGCAAATCCTTCCCGCAGGCGCAGGCGCTCTCAAGTCCGACTGGATCAAGCTACTGCCGGTCTTCACGGCCCCGGGCAACTCACCTCACGCACGGCGCTTAGTGGTCGCCACCAACCATACGTTCGCGAGCGAGGACTTCCAGCGCCGTCTCAAGACGGGTGACCACCTTTTGATCGTGGCCGATGAGATGCATCGTGCGGGCAGCAACAAGGTGCTGTCCGTCCTGGAGCAGGCACGATGCGGTGCGACGCTGGGGCTGAGTGCTACTTTCCGCCGCCAGTTCGACGATGAGGGCACCGACCGCCTACTTGAGTTCTTTGGTCCCGTCCTATCGCCTGTAATCGGTCTCGCTGAGGCGCTCATGCTCGGCCTGCTCGTGCCATACGACTACCGTCTGCATGAGCTGACGCTTGACGACGACGAGATGGAGGAGTACAGGCAGCTCACGAAACGGATCGGCCAGCTAGTCGGTCAGGGTCAGTCGGTCAACAGCCCCGATTCGCCACTCCAGATGCTGCTCATCCGCAGGGCACGCGTGCTTAAGCAGGCACGCCAGAAGGTTCCCATGGCTGCTGAGATCCTTCGCGATGAGTACAAGCCGGGCGACCGATGGCTCGTTTACTGCGACGATCTGACGCAGCTCAAGACACTGACTCAGGAATGCTTAGCGGCTGGTTTGCCGGCACTGGAATTCTACGCAGACATGCCAGGCAACCGTGATGCTGTCATCCGAAGCCTTAGTGAGTACGGGGGCATCGTGGTCGCGATCCGCTGCCTCGACGAGGGCATCGACATCCCGGTGACCGATCACGCTCTAATCCTGGCCAGCTCAACCGTCGAACGCGAGTACATTCAGCGCCGGGGTCGTGTGCTGCGGAGAGCACCGGCCACCGGAAAGGTCAGCGCTGAGGTACACGACCTCATGTTGGTTGACTCTCTCGGGGGTGCGCTTACCAAAAGCGAGGCTCTCAGGGCTCTTGAGTTTGTTCGGCTCGCCCGTAATCCAGCCGCTCGCGAGCGGCTCAAGGCGATTGTCTCCCTGAGTCAAGATCCAATTCAGCTTCCTGATTTTCTTGATTACGACGAGGAAAGCGACTGAAGATGGCTGATGCAAACGATAGCCCGCGGAGGCATGGACAGCAGGGAGCCCTGGCCGCATTGCAAGAGGTAGCTCAGGACCCCGCCATGCGCAACCAGTACGGTTTGGCCATCGAGTCGTTCTTGCAGGACGACTATGAGCAGTTAATTAAGCTCGCCTGGCGGTATCAGTTTGACGACGACCGCTCGAAGTATAAGCGCGAGCTACGCGAGCTGCAGGAGCATGCCAGTGAGCGGATCCTTGCGCGACTGGAGTTGAATGGATGAGCCTGCAATTCGAAAGCCTTAGCCTGAAGAACTTCGGACCTTACCGGAAGATCGACGAGCTGAGCCTTCGGACCGACCTCGAAGCACCAATCGTGGTCATCCATGGTGAGAACACTCTTGGCAAGACCAGCCTGTTCCGCGCCCTACGATGGTGCCTCTATGGAGCGCCCGAAGCGGGCAAGACAGCGTCGGAGTCGGCGCGCGGGCTCACCAACTACATGAACCGTCCCGCCCAGGCAGACGGCGAGTCCGACATGCAGGTAGCCATCAAGTTCACAGCTGATGGCCATCAGTTCCATCTGACGCGCACCGCCCTCTTTCGAAACGATGCCGCTCCGAGTGTCTCGGCGGACCTGCGCGTGGATTCACAAGTGATCCAGCAAGCTTCGATTGACGTGGAGATCGGTCGCCAGCTACACCCGCAAATCTCCGAGTTCTTCTTGTTTGATGGTGAACTACTCCGCGACTTCTACGATCGCCTAAACTCCGACCGTGAGCGCGATTTGCTGAAGCGCAGCATTGAGAGCGTGCTGGGTATCCCAGCGCTTCAGCTGGCCGCGCGCGACATCAGAACGATGACTGACGACGTCTTGGAGCGGCAAACCAAGGCGATGAAGAACCAGGAGAATGCCGAGGCCGCTCAAAAGCGACTTCGCGAGCTGAAATCCCGGCAGGAGAGCCTCGATAAGGATCGTGCTGAGATCGAAGCGGTACGACGCAAAGCTCAGTCCGATCTCGAAGACGTCAATGAGCGGATCGCCTCAGTCGAGGAGTTGAAGGCGGATGCCCGCGAGATGGAGATGCTCGAGTCGCAGATAAAGGGCGGTGAAGCCGAACGTCAGCAAGTTGCCGAAGAAATGCGCAAGTTGCTCGCAAGTGGCTGGCTGGCCCCGGCGAGTACCAAACTGTCGGTGGTGTTGACGCGCGTCGCAGCGAAGAATGATGCGGCTCAAGAAAAACAGAGGGAGATTCAGGCAGCTCGCGGTCGAGTGGATCTGCTCCAAAAACAGCTTCAAGGCGGTACTTGTCCCACCTGTCATCAGGAATTGCCGCCCCCGGAAACGGCAACGCAACAGGAGCTGACTGACGCAAAGGCCAAACTGCAACAACTGACAGATGAGGCCGGCAACGGTCCCGACTTGCCGCGCGAGCGACGGATTCGCGCCCTGATCGACACTGACACGATCAGGACCTATCAGGACAAACAGGCGCAGTTTAACAAGATTATCGCAGCGCAGTATGACCGTAAGCGACGCCTCAGCACCATCAAAGACCGTCTAAAGGATAACGACGCCGCTAAGATCCGCCAGTTGGGCCGCGACCAGGAGCGTCTTGAGCGAGCGATCGTGGGCTACTCGAACGCGCTGCGGGGGTACGACGAGGAGCAGGTAAAGATTGATTCCGAACAGAAGCGGGCTGCCAATGCTCTGCGTAAGCTCAGCGGATCGCAGCCTACGCTGGCGGCCGAGGCGTACTTCTTTCAATATGTTCAGGAGTTGACTAACCGCACGATCGGTCGATATCGGGAACGTACGCGGACTGAGGTCGAGCGGACTGCAACCGAAATGTTTATGAAGCTAATCCGTGACTCTGAGGGCTACGACGGCATTCAGATCGGGAGCGACTATCGAGTGGATCTAGTTGGTAAGCGCGGACCCGCCATGAAGACGAGTGAGGGCGGTCGCCAGCTTATCGCGCTGTCCCTTATAGGCGCGCTCAAGCAGGCGGCGGTGCGTGGTGGCCCGGTCGTGCTCGACAGCCCGCTTGCCCGGCTCGACCGGAAGCACCGCGAAAACGTGCTTCTGCGTTGGGTCCCGGAGCTCGGCACTCAAGCGATTTTGCTTGTACAGTCTGGCGAACTCACGGAGCAGCAGGCTCACGAGATCATGGGCAGCCGAATTGGCCAGGAATACCGCATCCTCCGGCCCAACAACGATCCCGAAGAGGCCATCATCGAGAGGACGCAATAAGCAATGGCACAGGAAGACAAACAGCAGATCGGGCTTACACCCGATGCGAACGAGGCGATCACGAAGATCGCCACAGACTACTTTGGTGGCAGTCAGCAGGACGCCTATCGATTCGCCATTTCATACGCTATCGGTGCGAATCTCGATATTGCGGACGCGCCCCAGAGCGGCTACGTAACCAAGTACAACGCCCTTGGCACGCTGGAGATTGGTAGCAGTTTGCGTGACTTGCTCGAACTGCTAGAGGTTGGTGATCCATCGCGCCCCTTTGCCGCGGCGGAGAAACTAGCCGAACTGGGGGTACGTGATATCGCACGTCGACTGGATGGTAATGAAACAATGGCAGACATTCTAAGCAGTACTGCTGAGATAATGTGACGATTCCCTCGAACCGTAGGCTCTGATCGATTATTTTTAGCTTTAGAATATTGCCTTTTCGGCGCGTCTCGCATCAGGCAAGTCAGCCGCCTTCAAGCGATCAAATTCCATTGGCGGGTGCAACCCGTTAGTGGTGTGCAACCACTCATGATCGAAGTCGTCCGCTCAGGAAACTGTCGCAGCCATGCTTTAGGGAGCAAGCAGCCTGACAAGACGCAGGAGTTCGAACTCTATCGAGGAAAACAGCGACTCGGCGGCGTTCTCCAGCGTCGATCCGGCGTGGTCCATTAACTATGGTGAGGCGCCGGCAGACCTGCCGGGAACAGGCCCGCGATGTGGTGGTGAGGCGGCGTTGCTGTACTTCTGCCCTACACAGCGGCGGCGAGAACCCACATGCCCAGTGGCAAGGGGACCCGTACCGCAGGGCCGCTAGGCCCGAGGAACGGAAGCCCCGCGGCAGCTGCCCTTCGCCATCGCCGAAATGTGGAGAGATGCATACTCACCTGCCACACCCGCGCCTACTCCTCAGCGCTTGTGCTACTGCTAAACCTTGCTCTCACTCGAGAGTGTGCAGCGTCGGGACCGCCATCCTTGTACGGCTCATCCCAGTCAACGGCCCCTGGGCCCATCCAAGGGTCTCCGTTCTTGTGGGCCAGCACAAGCACGCAATCCCGATCGGTCGCCTGCCCCTTCGTGTCACCCCAGATACGACTCACTTTCGTTTCAACGGAGAAGTGATCACCAATCAACGTAATAAGACGGAGATCTGTCTTGGAGCCAATATCATCCCAAATCTTCTTGGCAAGCGGAACTGGATCCTTACCTGGGTCGGCGACATCGCCAATGATTACTGTCGCAACTCCATCGCGCTTGAGTACACGTTGGATGCCAAGCAGCGTCCGTAGCAGGAAGTCCTGATATGACGTGTAGGTATGCCGATGATCAAGTGTCGCGTCTAGTTCTACACGCCCTTTACCCCGATCGCGCCCTACTTCGTCTATTCCAAAGAGCCACAGGCGGATCCAATTGGCGGTTCCATAGTTCACGACTTGTAGGTACGGCGGGGACGTTACAACAAGGTCCACACTGTTAGAAGCAATTCGCCTGCTAGTCATTAGTTTCGACGCATCGTGCGCGAAGACTTGCCCGTCGTGCCCGTCGATCGCATCAAGATATAGCCGAGATATCTTATCGCGCAGGCGCTCGAAAACGTCCTGGTCAGGTGCGATAAGACTTTTCTCTTGAATGTATTTCTTGACGTATGATGGCGACATGCTAAAGGTGTTCGGCATGCTGATACTCAAATACTGGGAAGTTCCGTCCCTGCGGTGCAAACCATGCATAATTCCCGCTAAAGAACCAGCGATCATCGCCATTTCAGACGTCCAGGAGGTCACTGCTTGACGGAGCAGTGACCTACGTATGTAACAGATCTGGCGCAACGTATTTGGATGATACAGCATTGCTATGTCAGGGGACACATCCGGTTCGGGCTCAGTTGTGCTCTTATACCGCTTTTCAAGTTTACTCAAGTACGTGTTGATAGCTACCCAGGACGGTGGACTTGCTTTGGCACGCGATAGAACATAGGCAAGTGGACTCAGATCGTTACTTATCGTGCGTCTTCCCTCGACTCTCGCTTGCAGCGGTACAGTGCCCCGACCACTGAATGGATCGAGGACAACATCGCCAGGTCGAGAGTACTGTTGGATAAAGTAGTGGACGAGCTTAGCCGGGAACATTCCGTGATATGAGCACATCGTGTGCATCGAATGACCCCAGCGGGGACTCACGACATGCCAGAGGTGGCCTTCCGTGGTTGTGCCACCGTCAATCGATTCTCGTTCAGAGGTCTCGAAGAAGGCATCCTCTGTCCAATTCGTGGATATCATGCTCATTGTAGGTACTTCCGTAGTGATTCAGCAGCGATTCGAAGGACGGGTTCTGAAGAGCCTTTATGTACCCGTAAAAGGTGATTCATAGCTGCCGCGATTTTCCGCTGTTCTTCTACGTCGGTTTTTAGCGCTAACTTTTCGGGGGCCTCTTCTATGCTAGCCTCTGGCCCTGACTTCTCAGGGTTCTTGGTGGAGTGTTGAGTTATTGAGCGACGCAAGCCTAAATCACGCTTAACGGCTCGCAGCTCTTCGTCCTCGCGGTAATGTTGCGCTACCAAGTCGCTGGTGGCGCTTTCGACAAAGTGCGTCGTAAATCGGAATGAATTACCTTGATTAGCGGCTGTGATCCGTTCCTTGAACCAACTATCTATTGACTCTTCTTGGTCGCAAAAGCTCTCCCTTAGAACGAACTCTAGACCTTCGCTGGTAAGTCGGAGCCATGCGTAGGGATTGGATGAGGGAAGCACACCTGCATCCATGAGTTCGACGATTTGGGCGAACCTTCCACCGCGCTGCATGAGTCGCCAGAGCCCTGTGTAGTTACGCAGCGTTGTCGGCGAAACGCCAATATAGCGTGCAATGTCGGCTTTTTTAACACGTTCCGTCTGATGAAGGTGCTCTACTAAAGCCGCCAACTGGCTAGGTAGGAGATCTTGGTATATGTCGCTCTGGTAGCGAAACTCGAATCGGCTCGCATAGTCCATCACGTATGCCGGGATTCGGGTAAACCGAGTTGGATCTGCTTCTCGAATAGCGGCGATAGCCTGAAGGCGCATTGTTCCATCGACTACAAGATATCCACCATCTGGCCGTGGCGCCACCTTGAGAGGTTCTGCTAGGCCTATCTCCTCTATTGAAGACCTGAGTCGATCCTGGAACTGCTTGGCACTACCGGACCGGCTCAGTTCTTTGCTGAGAATCAATTCCGATGGACTGAGCGCAACAAGCTTCATCCGGTCACCACCTTGGAATGTCTGTCATCACTGAAGTCCATTGGTAGCGCCGCAGCCAACTGACTCATTCGATCGGATACTGGACCAGGGGGCAGCTTGCTGAGTGTGTCACAGGCCCACGTCAGTAGCAGTAACCGCTGCGTTCGATGGACGGTACCGAGTTGTACCAGATCTCGCCAGCCAAGTGCCTCGAATAACGCCTCAATCTCCTTTGTTCGGAGTGAGTATCGAGCCAGTGCGGCGACCACATCGCTGCGCTCTATATTTCCAACATAGCGGGCGATCAGAGCATGCAGTGTCAGGTTTACGGTTCCCTTTTTGAGTGCAGCTAATTCATTGCTATTGGCGCCGTCTAGTTGAGCTTCTAGGCGTCGAACGGTGGCGGGGGAGACGCCAAAGCGCTTGGCAACATCCGCGGTTTCCTCACCGTCCTGCCGAGCTCGTGCGATCAAAAGTGCGCGATCAATAGGGCGCATTCGGAGTCGAGCAACGTTTTCAACTAGGAATTGCTGGACTTTCGCGTTCTCTGCGAAATCGTCGTCAACGACGATCGCCGGGATTTTTTCTATACCCAGGAGTCGGCATGCGAGGGTTCGCCCCTGCCCCTTGACCAATAGGTAGTCACCGGAGTCGTCAGGCGCAACACGTACTGTTATAGGGGTTAGTACGCCAAACTGCCTGATCGACTTACATAGCTCACGGTGGCCCTCTCGGTCGCGCTTGCGACCAAGACCCTCCTCCGGGCGTATCCCTGCTACAGGGAGCTCTTGCACTCTTAGCAGAGTGTCTCTTTCGCTGACCTGCTCTTTGAGGGGGGCCTCTGAGGTGCCTGGCTCGCCAGCGGACGTCAGGGCGGAGGGGGGTGTCGACACATCCATCACCTCGCTTAACTTACACGTCTGTCATCTCAAATGATCCCCAAACACGAGTCTTCGAGCCTAACCTGAGCGAACTCCTGGGCCAGCTGGCCTTGTTCAAGCACCGTCTTGGCCTTGTTCAAGCACCGTCTGCAATCGGACGACCTGCGCTGGAGCGCCCAGTATGGTAGCGAACGCAGTTCCGTTGTCACGCCGTCGCCAGCACAGCGCCGAGGTCATGTCTCTCACTTCAGCGTTTGCTCCCGCAGCTGATGACGTGCCGACGACTGCCCTCTTTCCAAGCGCCGTGCAAGTGAGTAACTGGTGCCCTGTTTCGCATATCCACCCGCGGCTGCTGTCCGTCGCAGGTGCGCCTCACCACCTTGCAGGTAACCCATCTTCGGCGTACCTTAACGCATCGATGAAAGTTAGCCCATCAGAGACAGCCTCGGGTAGCACACTTCCGGTACCTCCGCCGTAAAGCCTGGCGTACAACTCTGTGTTTTAATTGTGATCTTCGTGCATGAACGAACTCGTACATGCATGTCGCTTTTCGGACCTTAGCCCTGGACCATGCTGCGGTCCTGCTGCTCGGATGAGAGCTGTGGGCCCTCGCAGGAGATGTTGACTTGTGCGAGATTATCCAGGATCTTGAAAGCTCAAAATAGAGTGAGAAGTTCTTCTTCGTCCTCGCCTTCAGTGTAGCCATCCAGTTGAGCTGGCTTGATCACTGAGAGCTTAACCTCTTCGCCAGAAAGTATGGCTTCATAATGTCGCTTAATTCTTTCCGGCGAATGGTTCTCTAGAAATCTAATCACCGAAGCGGCTGCATATTGATGGTCTTTTTCGAAAGCCAGCCACTTGCGGCCGAGATCGTTTGCTACTCTACCTGTAGTGTTAGACCCGCTGAAAAAGTCAATAACAACGTCGCCCGGTTGAGTCAGCATTCTAATGAAGAATTCAGGAAGAGCTGAGGGGAAGCGTGCTGGATGGCTTGGCACGTCCAGATGCTGACACATACGAAGATAGAAGCTGTTTGATTCCGTATTAGGTATCACTAATAGATTGGGTGGTAGGGCGCCGCCGTTGTCAAAACTGAACGCACTGCCAATGACATGCTCCGACGGCCGATCTTTTGGGCGGTAATAACCTTCTGGATTGCGTAGAAGGCGTTGCATAGAGTCCGAGTAGGGGATCCGTACTTGAGATATGTCCGCCTTGGGGAACTCGGTTTTTGAGAGCCACCAGACAGTGTTAACTGCATCCTTGGCTCGAATTTTTTGCCTATTGACCCACTCTGTTGGCGAAGGAAGCCGTGCTGGATTAAACCAGTAGAATTCTTCGGCTAGAAAATAATCGAGTTTATCTACGAATTCTATTAGTGCTCGGAACTGATGAAGAGATCTCACGGGTCGCCCCTGCTGATAGGCGCCGCCGATATCGATAACTAAACTTCCCGTAGGCTTAAGTGCGGCATAAGCTAACTTTGCGAAATCTGTTAGCCATGCCACATACTCATTCTGGTCCTCGTTACCGTAGGCTTTTTTTCTCAGCAAAGGGAAAGGAGGGCTTGTGATGAACAGGTCGACGCTTTCTTGCGGGAGCTCGGCGAGTAGCTTTTGGCTCTCTCCGCAGATTTGAGCCCCGACCTTTGTAGTGTAGAGGACGGCGCCAGAGCTCAGATGCTCGAAAAACTTGGTCATCAGGCTCCTCGAAACGAACCAATGGTATGTTGTAGTGTGCCACGTGTGTCTAGGTGGGCTGAAACTGTTATGTATGCGGCAGGTTTTGTGTATTGGCGCGGCAAAGATATTCATCCGTTAATCATAAAAATTCGATCCGTGCATGGCTTTCGGTCAATTGAGCTGCAAGGGAACCAATGCTTGATTGAGGCGGTCTTGGAAGGAATCCCCGGAAACACGGTTTTTCTGCGGTCCGAGATACTGCCGCCACCGTGAAGGGTGGCGCGGTCTGCCTTGCAGCGCCCAGACTGAGTGGATCCCCCGTTCGTGAAGTACCTCTCGAACGTATGTCACCTGACTGTTGAGCAGCTGCTTTAGAGCTCCAGTCGCGCCACCCATACCCCACGCTACTAGTACCTCATCGCCATACATGATGGCCTGCCTAAGCGCTTCACGCGAAGCAGCGATCTCCTGTTCGGAGATTTTTATCCGATTGAGGGATGGAAGATCCTTGGACGGAACGGCTAGCAGGTTAGTGAGCGATAGTTGCTGGCAACCGGTTGTTGAGAGGGCAGCTGTGACATTCCGATACGTTATGGTTCGCTCTGCGGGTCGTAATGGCGGATTGAGGAGAATTGCGCAAAGCACACGGTCTGTAGTAGTGCGCAGGTCTACCTCCAGCATGTGTGTCCTATCTCGACAGCGTTCAAAGGGTGACAATAGCGTCACGCCCGGACAGTTTGTGGGCGGCGCTGGCCGCGACCGGCCGGAGAGCCGCAGCGCGGCCAGCGACCGCCCAAGGCGCGTGCCGCAGGCGGCACGCGCCTTGAGACGTATGGAAAGTTCTCATCCGGAGTGAGCGGGCTCCGGTGGCCTTGAGGCTGTAGTGCCTACTCGAGGGCCTCGCCGGGCTCCGCAGTGCGTTCCTCGACAGTGGTGACGAAGCTGCCCATGCCTCGTTCGGTTCGGATCCATCGGTCCTTGCGTAGGGCGTTCATGACCTTTTGTGCGGTCTGGGTAGCGATGCCGAACTCTTGGGTGAGATCGACGACCGAGGGGATGCGTTGGCCTGGCTTGTACTGGCCGGCCTCGATGCGCTTGACGATGATGTCTCGTACCTGTCGCCACCTGGGCAGATCATCGCGCAACTCGGTCATGAGCACACGGTAGAAGCCCGTAGAGGAGGGCACTCCAGCGGAACATACTGCTGTGTTCTATGGTGTTCTATAGAATTGCATGTCTATGATGCGGCCATGGCATCGGTGAGCGGTGGTCTACGTGCCAGCTCGGGACCGCTTCCCCACACCGGTCCCGTCCCCTGGTGCTGGAGGGCACCAAGGGACACGGTTCCGGGTTCCGCTCACCGATGCCCACCTACCAAGCGCTTTCGTCGAACGACGTGGAGAAGGGAGTGAGCCGTGACCGCGACCTTCCCCGACGACACAGCGGTAAGGGCTGCCGAAGAGCTCCGTGAGGCCCTGACTCGATACGGGATCACTGCTGATGTGCATGACGGGTACGGGCTGGCACTCGTGTCGGTCTGGGTGGATCTGATCGTGTGGTGCCGCGGGGATCAGTTCTGGTGGCGTACCGGCTGGAACCCCCGCCAGTACCGCCCCGTCTACGCCCGTCACCCGGCGGCCGAACCTCACCAGGCTGCGCATCGCGTCGCCCTGCGGTATGCGGAGTTGCGGCAGATCCATCCGCTGCCGGAGCAGAGAGCGGCGTACCCGGCATGACCGCGTCTGGCGGGAGGTCGCTGATGCTGCCGGTTCGTTCACCTGGGGTGGCCGCCGGGGCGCTGGTGCGGCCTGCGGAGCATCTTCGCCTGGGGGATCTCCTGGCTTTCGAGCGTGATCGTGATCAGCCGTTCCGGATCACTCCGGTCCCCGGCGAGGAATACGAGCGCGGACATCGTGCCGTTGATCTCGTGTGGGGGCAGGTCACCCAGCTCGGCCGGTTGGGTAGTGGTGGCTGCTGGTTGAAGCCGCCGACGTTCCTGCTGTCGGTCTTCTGCTCGTTTCCCGCGGACGGCTCTCTGATCACCACTCTGTTCAACCATTCCCCCGTGCTGCTCCGGCCTGGCCACAAACAGCGGGACCGGATGGTGAACCCATGAACGGGCGTGACGGCGTTGGCCCTGGGCGGGGTGCGCCGTCACGCCTCACCACACCGGCCATGCCCGGAACGGAATGAGGATGCGATGTCTGAACGGTTCGCTCAACGGCTTCCGGCCTGGCCTCTGCCTGCGGTGGGCGCTGGGCCGGTAATCGAGGGGTGGCAGACCGAGCAGAGTGGGTGGGGTGTCTTCTCCGCGCACCGCACCCCTGAGCGCGCGCTGACCGAACAGGAGATGCTCGCCGGGCTCACCGGGCATCTGGTCGCAGAAACGGCCGAGGAACTTCTCCAGCTGGTCGACGAACAGCGATGCATCGCAGAGCGGCTGAACGATGTACCGCCGGTGTGTCCGCACTGCGGGCGCTCCCAGGGAGACGCGCCGCTGATCGTGACGGCGGATGAGTCATCGGTCACGGCTGAGCGGTGCGCCCGCAGCTACCCGACCGGGACGGACTGTCTTCACCATGAGGTGGAGTGGACCCGCCCGAATCCCCTGCCCGATGGTGCCCGTTGTCGGCAGTGCGGCACCTGGTGGCGGCTGGACCTGATCCCCGACGAGGTAGAGGCTCGTCTCAAGGGCGGCACTCCTGCGACTGAGGACAACCGGCCTGCCGTAGTCGATCGTAGGCACCCCTGATCTCGCGTGCTGCGGCGTCGGCTTCAAGACGGTCGGTGTGGAGGCGTAGGTGAAAGAACCCGGCGTCGGTGCTCGTCTCCAGGTCGGTGAGTGTCTCGTCCCATGCGGTCAGGCGCTTGTGGGTGTCGACGTCACCGCGGCTTCGGGATCGTTGTTCGGTGACCTCGCGCGGGACCCACAGCAGCACACGGAGCCAGGAATCCGGGGTACGGCCGATCAGGCGACACAGGTCATCGAGGTTGCCCATGTGCACGACCGGGACGTAGCCGGCGGCGTGGCGATCTTCGATCGTCTGGCGGTCGATGGCGTAGACGTTGCCGTAGCGGCGGGTCTCGGCGACCAGTCGGCCCACCTGGCGGAGCTTGTCCAGCTGCTCGGCACTGACGAACTCATACCCGTCTGCTCGGCCTGAGGTTCCCCCCGCAGGACGGACACCTCGTCTGAGTCGACTTGCGTCGGCTGGGAAGGAAGAGACTCGTGCCTGCACCTCACTCGCCTGAGTTT
>NZ_JBFAOJ010000148.1:0-14203 GCF_040675205.1 Streptosporangium sp. NPDC049644
CGCGGCGCCGCACGCCTGTGCGGCGCCGCGGGCGCGTACGGCGTGACGCGGGCGCGGCTCGGCGGAGCGGAGCGCCACGCGCGGAACCGGCTCGCGCGGTGGCCGGCCCTGTCGAACCGCCGCTCAGTCCCGGCCGCCCAGCGCGCCGGGAAGCCGCTCCAGCAGGCTCTTCAGGTCGTCGGCGTGCTCCTCCTCCTGGGCCAGCAGATCCTCGAAGATACGCCGGGTGGTCACGTCTCCGTCGCCGAGCCAGTTGACGATCTCGGTGTAGGAGGCGATCGCGATCCGCTCGGCGACCAGGTCCTCCCTGACCATCTCGATCAGGTCGAGGCTGTCGTCGTACTCGGCGTGTGAGCGCGCGGTCAGCGTCTCGGGGTTGAAATCCGGCTCGCCGCCGAGCTGGACGATGCGCCGGGCGAGCCTGTCCGCGTGTTCCTGCTCCTCCGCGGCGTGCTCCAGGAACTCCGCCGCCACCACCCCCGCGTGGATGCCCGAGGCGGTGTAGTAGTGCCGCTTGTAACGGAGCACGCAGACCAGCTCGGTCGCCAGGGCCTCGTTGCACACCTGGATCACCCGGGGCAGGTCGGCACCGTAGGCGGCCGTTATCGGCCCCTTGTCGATCTCCTGACGCGCCCGCGCCCGGATCTCCTTGATATCAGTGAGGAATTCAGCCATGCGCCTGCCCCTACCCGGAATCGGCCTCTTTTGACATCCTTCTTCGCGGGTACCGCTCGACGGTTCGAGCGTCGCCGTCCCAGGTGGCGGAGGGGCCGACGGGGGTGGCGGACGACGATGGACCGTGCGGTCCGGCGCCTTCCGGGTCATGCCTGGACGCGGGGAGCGTGAATATTTCTGCCACTCACAAAAATTTTCCACGCTCGAACCGGGCGCGAAATATCAAAGCGTGTGCGACGCGCCAGAAGAGGCTCGGCCGAAGGGCTACGAGCACGCCTCAGGCGTGGAGCGACACTCCGAAAGGTTTCGGATATGCTGCCGAGCATGTCAGGTAAGCCTCGGGTGACGATCGCCCGCATCGCCCAGGAGGCCGGGGTCTCCGCGCCCACGGTCTCCAAGGTGATCAACGGCAGGTCCGAGGTGTCGCCGGAGACCCGCAGGCGGGTCGAACGGCTCCTTCACAAGCACGGCTACGTCCGCCGCGCCACCGGCGCCGACGGCCCCGTCGGCCTGGTGGACCTGATCTTCGCCGAGTTGGAGAGCCCGTGGGCGATGGAGCTCATCCGCGGGGCCGAGAGCGCGGCCGCGGAGGCCGGGGCCAGCATCGTGATCTCCGTCCTGCACACCCACGCCGGTCCCGGCCGTGACTGGCTCGACCGGCTGGCGGCCCGCCGCACCGACGGCGTGATCATCATCGGCTCCCGGCTCTCGGCTCAGCAGTACGGCCAGCTCAACACCCGCTCGATCCCCTTCGTGGTGGTCGACCCCGAGGGCGAGCCGGCCCCCGGCGTGGCGTCGGTGGGCGCGACCAACTGGCAGGGCGGCCTGAACGCGACCCGGCACCTGCTGGAGCTCGGCCACCGCCGGATCGGCATGATCGGCGGCCCGCCCGACGTGCTGTGCAGCCGCGCCCGCATAGACGGCTACCGTGCCGCGCTGGAGACCGCGGGCGTCGAGGTCGATCCCGCGCTGATCCTGCACGGCGACTTCCTCGTCGGCTCCGGCCACGACCACGGTCACGCCCTGCTCTCGCTGCCCGACCGCCCGACCGCCATCTTCGCCGGCAGCGATCTGCAGGCCTTCGGCGTCTTCGAGGCCGCCAGGCAGCGCGGACTGCGCGTCCCCGACGATCTGAGCGTCGTCGGCTTCGACGACCTGCCCCTTTCCAGGTCCGCCTGGCCACCGCTCACCACGGTCCGCCAGCCCCTGGAGGAGATGGCCTTCCTCGCCACCCGCATGGCACTGGGCATCTCCCGCGGCGAGGCTCCCGAGCCTCGCCGGGTCGAACTCTCCACCGACCTCGTCGTCCGGGAGAGCTCCGCGCCTCCGGCGGGCTAGCGCGCGAGTCTCACCGAGCTTCACCGGCGGCCTGCCGTGGCCGCCTCCGGAGCGCCGTCAAGGAGGCGCCGTCAAGGAGGCGCCGTGCCGCCGCTCCCGCTTCACGTCAATTACGACGCGCCTCTAATCCCGCCAACTCCTACGGCGAATTACCCCGATATTTCATGCGATCTCGCGATAACACTTCTCCCCTATTACCTTTTCTCATATGGTGACCCTGCCGTAAAAAGCCCCCGAATAATACCGGTATGTGGCCACCAGTGACAGGGGAGAAGCCCATGGCCGCTTCACGATGGAGAATCACTCGTCTCGCACTCGTCCCGCTGCTCACCGGCGTTCTGATCGCGAGCCTCACCGGGACCACGACCGCCGCGACGAGCGGGAACGCCCCGCTGAACGCCTCCTCCGTGAGGAACCTCGACGACATCAACCAGGACATTCGCAGCGCCCAGTACGTCGTCAATCGTTTCTGGGCGACGCACTGGTCCGAGTTCTTCCCCGGCTGGTATTCACCCCCGCGCGTTCTCGGCGGGTACGACGGCGCGCGGCGCAACGCGCCGAGATGCAATGGAGATCCCCTCCCCGACGACAACGCCCTGTACTGCTGGCCGCCCTACGACTTCATCGCGTGGGACGTCGACCTGATGCGAATGGGATACCGGCAGGGGGACGCCTGGGTCTACCTGATCATCGCGCACGAATGGGGCCATGCCGTCCAGGCTCGTATTCCACGGAGGCTGCTGTCCCGGCGAGTCGAACTCCAGGCCGACTGCCTCGCCGGGGCGACCCTCTTCGGAGCCGCCGAGGACGGCATCCTGTTCTTCGAGACCGGCGACACCCAGGAGATCGCGGCGGCCCTGCGGCAGCACGCCGACGACACCCCCTGGACCGACGTGAGCGACCACGGCAGCGCCTCCCAGCGCCTGAGCGCCTTCAACCGGGGCGCGCGCCGGGGCGTGGGGGGATGCTTCTGACGAAGGGCTCTCCCGGGATCCCGGCCGTCCTCGCGAATCCGCCCGTTCGGACGCGCTCCCCGGCCCGCGCGGGTCCGGCCCCGCGCGGGACGCCGACCCCGTCACAGGCCCGTGATCCCTCCGCGGCGGGTCCGTACCGGATCGAGACGGTCCCGCGCCGTGCATCACGGGTCCAGGGCCTCTCCGCCGTCAGGCGGAGCTGTGTGCCGGACCCCACCTCGCCTCGGCCGGGAATCCTCTGCCCTTGAGGCGGCGAAGGGGGTCGGCCCTCTTCCTGGAGAGCGACTCGGCGCCCCGCCGGTCGTCCGGCAGCACCTGCCAGATGGGATCACGCCGGATGACCGGCCGGTTCCGTTCCGGCTCCGCCTCCGAGATCGGCGTCCAGAGCGTGCGGACGCCATGCTCGTTGACGAGCCTCAGCAGGGTCCGGCACCCCGGGCAGCGGATCCTTCCGGTGCCGAGCTCCTCTCGCCGGGCGGTGAAGTAGCCGTAGTGGTCCACCCCCCGCTCGTCCCACGCCAGATCCATGTGCCGATCCCAGTCGACCTCCGCGGCGGTTCCGCCCTTCGGGGCACAGACCGGGCAGGGCACCCGCATCTCCTCCCAGAACCGCGGGCCGGCGAGTTCCGGATCGCGCCTGCCGACGTGCCTGACCGTTCCGGCGACGATCCTCCCTCCGTCCGCCGCTCGCCCGCGGACCTCCGGAGCGGTGGTGATCGGATCGGAGTTGTTGATGAGCCTGGCGAAGCGATCCGCGTGGACGTCACCCAGGCGGGGGACGCCCAGGACGGTACGGGCGGTCAGGTGTTCCAGTCGCCGGATGGCGCCCGAGGGCCGGGCGACGTACGCGGAGGCGATCATGGGAGGCGTGCAGCCGCGTGGCAGCAGCCACAGCGTGGCCAGCAGTTCGCTCACCGCCCAGAACGACGTGAAGTAGTCGGCGGCGGGATGGACGATGACCCTGCCGGTCGCGATGATCTCGTACATCAGCCGTGCCACGCCTTCCCACATCTGCTGCCGCGTGACCACCTCGGCCGGGTAGGAGTACTCGCGGGGCGGCACCATCCGCACGGTGACCGCGTGGGCCTTCTCGAAGGTGGCACGCCACTCCTCCGCCTTCCGGCGCCCGCCGTCGTGGAAACTGAGAAAGTAGTCGGCCGGGTTGTCGAACATCCAGTAGTGCCCCGGCGGGTGCGGCGACGGCGCCCGGTCCGCCCCCAGCGCGCGGCGCAGGTGCCGCTCCAGCCACTCGCCCAGCGCCGGGTTCTCCAGGGTCTCACCGTGGACGGGAGCGTGGCTGGCGCGGGTCAGTACGTTGCGGGGCAACGGGCTGCGGCTGAGCACGATGCTGCCGGGGTCGAGCTTGGCGCGCGTGTCGAAGGCCGCGTAGACGTCCTCGGCCCCCTCGACCGAGCAGTCCCACACCACGAAGGTCGACGTCCGCCGCGCCGCGAGCGCGACGGCCCCGCCGATGCCGGGAGGCACCACCACCAGACCGATCCCCAGCCTCGCGCAGATCGGCCGTATCCAGTCGTCCAGCAGGTCACGGCCGCTCTCGGTCGGCGGCACGAAGGCCGTCAGGGTGGCGTTCACCCGGCCGTCCCAACCGGCCCGGCCTGCCCGGCCGGTGCCGCCGGCACGCCCTGCGGCCGGTGGTCCACGCGGCCCGTCGCCGGCCGGCGAACCCGCCGGCGTCGCCGGCCATCCCTCCCGAGGCTGTACCTGGAACCCATCTGATGCTCTCCCCTTGGCATGACGTTCTGTGAACGGCTCTCTCCGGCAGCGGAGGGTGTGCGGCGATCACCTGTCCAGATGGTTCTCCAGGAGGGTGACCAGCTCGATGACCCCGTGGAAGGGGAGAGGCGGCTCGGCCCCCTCGGCCTCGACGGTTCCGGCGAGGTGACCGGTAGCGGTCCTCTGGACGTCTATGGTCAACCGCATTCCGGCCTCCCGTCGGCGGCGCCGCTCTCCTGGCGCTCTGGCAGGCGCTCACGGTAGTCACGGGAGACGCGGAAGGCATCCGGGTGGCACCCCTACGGATCAACCGGCGGGCTGCGACATACCGGCCCTCTCCGTACGGGAGTCCCCGGTTACTCGCCAGGGTCGGACAGGACGGCGCGGAGCTCGATCCTGCTGGTGACGTTCAGCTTGGCGTAGACGCGGTTCAGCTGTGTCTCCACGGTGCTGATCGCCACCGAGCGCCGCTGCGCGATCTGACGGGTGGTCATGCCCTCGCGGACCATCGCCACGACCTCGCGTTCGGCCCCGGTGAGGCTGCCGAAGGCCGCGCTGGGACCGTCCACCGACAGCCTGAGCTCCCCCGCCGTCTTCCGGGCGAGGTCGGCGTAGGCGACGGCACCGGTGTGCTCGAAGGTGGCCAGCGCCCGTCGCAGCGACCGCTCCGCCTCGGCGTGCCGGCCCCGGGCGTGCAGGGAGCGCGTCGTCACCAGGTCGATCCTGCCGGCCTCGATCGGCAGACCCACCTCTCCGGCCAGGGCGAAGGCCTCCTCACAGTCCCGTACGGCACGCGCGTGGTCACCGCGGGCGGCGGCGATCTGGGCCCGCACCCTGGCGATGGACATCAGCGTTGAGCGGCGCCCGCTGGAGGCGGCCCGGTCGGCGAAGGCGCCCAGGGCGGCGTCCGCCTCGTCGAGCCGGCCGAGCTGGGAGAGCGCGTCGGCGCCGACCGGGCCGAACAGGTGGGTACCGGGCTCCAGCGAGTCGTAGTGGAGCTCGATGGTCTCGGCCGCGCCGAGCAGCCGCTGGGCGTCGCCCTGGGCCTGGGCGATCGCCGCCCGCGCGCCGGCCGCGTAGGCGAGGCTCACCCTGCTCTCGACGATCGGCGCCCACTCCGCGGCCTGGCGGGCGTGCTCGCGCGCCCGGCCCCACTCTCCCCTGGCCGCGCGGGGGTAGCACGCCAGGGAGTGCAGGAGGGCGTAGTCCCAGACCCGCTCGTTCTCCTCAGCGTCGCCGACGGCGAGCCGGGTGAACCTGACGGCGTCGTCGAGCCTGCCCCGCCGGTATTCGACCTCGCCCAGGAAGCCGAGCGCCTGACCCACCCGCAGCGCCTCGCCGCGCGTGGCCCGCGCGACGCTGTCATGGAGGTCGCTGAAGGCTCCGTCGAGGTCGTCGGTCCACAGCCGGATCATGCCGCGGGCCACCAGACCGTCCAGCCCGGCCGCCGAACCTGGCAGGTCGGCGTCCACCAGGGACCACAGCGCCTCCTCGGCCCGTCCGGCCAGGGTCCAGCCCAGGGACTGGGCGAACCAGGCGAACGCCCGCACCCACGGCTCGCGGCTGCCCGCCGCGACGGCCGCCGTGCCGTACTCGACCATCTCGGGGTAGGAGATCTCGACCACGCCGATGATCGCCAGCTGGGCCGCGATGCGCGCCCGCAGGTCCGCGGGCGCGTGCGGGCTCTCCGCCCCGCCGTGCCCGGCCGCGCCCAGTGCCTTGACCAGCAGCAGCCTGGCCTCCGCGACGCGTCCGGAGATCAGAGCCTGGTAACCGGCGACGTAGTCGCGCCAGGGGCCCGCCGGCGCGGCGAGGACCTCGCCCTCGTAGCGCCTGGCGACGGTGGCGTCACCGCAGACCAGCAGGGTCTCGGCGGCCGTCAGTACGCGGGCGACCCGATCGGGCCCCGGCGGGGTCAGTTCCGCGGCGTGGCGGGCGTAGACGGCCGCCAGCGGCAGCCTGCCCCGGGACAGCTGGGCCTGGGCCTCGTCCTGGGCCAGCGCGGCGAGCTCACCGTCCGTACCGCCACCGGAGGCGGCGATCCCGTGCCAGAGCGCGCCCGGACCTCCCAGCAGGGCGGCGTCGCGGTGCAGGGCACGGCGGCGCTCGACGCCGGAGTCGTAGTAGATGCGGTCCCAGACCAGCAGTGTGGTGAAGGCGAACTCCTGCCCCGCCGTCCCCGGGATCTCCTTGAGCAATCCGGCACCGACGGCCTCCGTGAGAGGCACGGTGACGTCGGCGACACCGGAGAGCGCACGCAGGTCGGCCAGGCGGAAGCGGCGGCCGAGCACCGCCGCCGCGCCCACGACCTCGCGGGTGCGGCGGGCACACGACGCCAGCCGCGCCACGACGGCCTGCGTCATACCTCGAGGGGCGGGCAGCGGGCCGTTGCCGAAGTTGATCGAGCGCATCTCCACCTGGTCCAGCAGGAGGATCGAATGCTGCGCGTTGCCGTCGGTGTGCTCGTGCAGTCTCCTGGCGCCTGAGGGGGTGAGGCCGTCGTGGCCTGTCGCGACGGCGAGCCGTACGAGATCCTCGGCGGAGAGCCCCTCGACCTGGAGCAGGCGTCCCTGCGGCGAGTCGAAGATGCGCTCCCAGCCCTCGTGGAGTTCCAGGGGTGGCGCGTCCGGGGCCGCTCCCGGCGCGTACCCGGGAGCCTGGTGGAGGACCAGCAGCATGACCTGGGCGTTGCGCAGGCGCCGGGCCGCCAGGCGGAGCGCGGTCATCGACTGCCGGTCGCCGCAGTGCGCGTCGTCGACGACCACGATCAGAGCGTCCGCGGCGGCGAACTCCGCCGCGAGGGCCTGGCCGACGAAGGCGGCCTCGGCCTGGCCGGCCAGTGTCCGGGCGAGCGCCGGGGTCGGCAGTTGCTCGGCGATCTGTTCCAGCACTCCCCAGGGATGGGCGAGCGCGTCCTCGTCGCCGAAGGCTCGCACGGTCCGCACCCCGGGAACGGTCCGCAGGAAGCGCTCGACCAGCTCGGTCTTGCCGACTCCCGCCGTTCCCCGGACACCCACGATCCGTGCGTCGCGGCGTCCGGCCGCTCCCCACGCCTCCCCGAGGAAGTCGAGCTCCCGCTTCCGGCCGATGAACAGCGGAGAGGTTCTGCCGAGCAACGCAGCGCTCCCTTTTCACGTTTCACATGTTCTTGACGGTGATTATGAATCAGAGATCAACCCGTCGGCACTGATTTCACCTGAAGATTCTCCGCGGAGTGAATCCGAATGAATTTCACATCGTCGGCGACGAGTGCGGATTCCGCCCAAGGCACGAACGCGAGGGCACGCAGGAAAGCGGGCCGCGATCGCGCTGACCACCGGGATCCGGCTCCGCGGGAGACCCGCTGCGCCCGGTATCGCAGACTCCCACCTGCTCTTTTCCCGACCTCACCGGCTGATTTCCCGCGCGGGGAACGATCCGCGCTCGGGAGGGGGAGCGATTCACGAATACGGTCGACCCTAAAACGACCGCCACCCTTGATTCCCACACACATGGTATGGATTTTCCGCGCTCGGCGAGTTCCGCGCCCGGTGAGTTTACGATGACACGAGGTAATGGCTCGCGCCATTACGCAGGGCACACCGCGGGTGATTCCCTCGCCACCGATGGTCAGGTCCCGCTCGCCTCGGGTTCAGCGGCGCCTGGCCGTGTCGCAGGCCGGCCGGCGGCGACGCGGTAACAGGGTCGAACACCTCGAACCGCGTCCCCGGATCGCCGTACGCCCCAGGGGGTCTCGATCACCCGCGCCCGTAGTGGGCCCCTCCCCGATCAGTCGAGGTGGAAGACCTCCTCGAGCGAGACCATGCCCTCGTCCGGGCGGCCGTCGAGGCTCTCGAAGAACGGCGCCATCTCGGCCTGCCATCGGGCGTTGACCTCTGTCGCGGCCATGGCCTCGCGGGCCGCCTCGAAGTCCTCGGTCTCCAGATAGCCGACCAGCAACCCGTCCTCGCGCAGGAAGAGCGAGTAGTTGTGCCAGCCGGTGGCGCTCAGGGCGTCGAGCATCTCCGGCCAGACGGCACGGTGGCGCTCGCGGTACTCCTGGAGGCGCTCCGGCCTCACCTTCAACAGGAAGCAGACCCGCCGCATGGGATCGCCCTTCTCGGATGTGGCCCGCGCCCGGACTCGCCGGGCACGGACTGTGCCGGTGGTGTCCGTCAGCACAGGCAGGCCTCTACTGAAAAACGATTTAACACATTGAAGCTGGACACTAGAACCAAGCTCCCGGGGGTGTCAATGGCGCATGAACATGCTGTTTCCTTAGCGTTACCCGGCATGCGCCCCGGCCGGCCCCGTGTCTCCGAGGGCCCGCCGCTCTCCACCGCCGCACATCCGGGCCACCATCTGTTGCCACGTTTTAAACATTTCGACACCTCGCGTGGCCTCCGCGACAGTGCCGGCCGCCCCGTGAGCGCGGCTCGGCGGAGGCAGGTGATCGTGGCCCCGGCGGCCGGTCACCGCCCGGATCACGCAGGCCCACCTCAGGTCGCCGGGCAGCAGGGGCACCGCCTGATCGGCTGTCCAACTCGCCGTCTGGTTCAGGGAGGAAGACGACTCCATAAGCCGTCTCTGACATATCACCCATATCAGGAAGGGCTTTCCGGCTACGCTTGGACCGTGCCCGTCTACGTGGCCGTGGATCTCGGAGCTGAGAGCGGCCGGGTGCTGACCGGCGAATTCGATGGTGAACGGCTCGCGGTGCGGGAGGTGCACCGCTTCGCCAACCGGCCGGTCCGCGTCCTCGACGGCCTGTACTGGGACGTGCTCGGGCTGCTCGCGCAGACGCGCGGAGGCATCGCGCTGGCCGCCGCCCGCGGTCGTGTCACCAGTGTGGGCGTGGACGCCTGGGGCGGCGACTTCGCCCTCCTCGACCGTGACGGGCGGCTGCTGGCCAACCCCCGCCACCACCTCGATCCCTACACCTCCGGCCTGGCGGGCCTCGTCTCCTGGCAGGACCACTACGAGCTGACCGGCATCCGCCCCGGGCCCGGCACCACGGCCTGCCAGCTGCTGGCGCACGCCGGATCGCCGCTTCTGGAGGCGGCCGACCACCTGGCGATGATGCCGGACCTGTTCACCCTCTGGCTGAGCGGCGAGATGGTCACCGAGCGGACGATCGCGAGCACCAGCCAGCTGCTGGACGTCAGGACCGGCCGCTGGGCGAGCAGTCTTGTCACCCGTCTGGGCCTGCCCCGTCACCTGTTCGCCCACCGGATCACCGAGCCGGGCACGGTCGCGGGGCCTTTGCGGGAGAAGGGCGGGGACGGCCCGGGTGGAGTCGTGGTCGTCGCGGTGGCAGGCCATGACTCCGCCTCCGCCGCGGCGGCGCTTCCCGTCTCGTCCGGCTCTGTCGGCTACGTCTCCTGCGGCACCCGCTCGCTGGCGGGACTGGAGCTCGACGCCCCGGTCACGAGCCGGGCGGCCAGGCTCGCGGGTTTCGGCAACGAGGGCGGCGTCATGGGGACCGTGCGATTCACCCGCGCCCTCAACGGCCTGCTGCTGCTCCAGGAGTGCCGCAGATCCTGGGGCGTGCGCACCTCGTACGCGGACCTGGTCGCCGAGGCCGCCGTCGCGCCCGCCTTCGGGCCGCTGATCGACCCCGGCCACCCGTGGTTCCTCGAACCCGGCGACATGCCGGCGAGGATCGCGGCCTACTGCCACTCGACCGGGCAGGCGCCGCCCGCCGGCCGCGCGGAGACGGTGCGCTGCGTCCTGGAGAGTCTCGCGTGCTCCTACCGCTGGGCCCTGGAGCAGGCCGAGTTCCTCAGCGACCGGCGGGTGGAGGCCGTGCACCTCGTAGGGGCCGGGGCCTCCAGCGAGACGCTGTGCCGGCTCGTCGCCGACTTCGCCGGACGGCCCGTGCTGGCCGGTCCCGTGGAGGCGACCGCCGTGGGAAACCTGCTCATCCAGGCCATGGCCGACGGCCGCATCGGCTCCCTCACCGAACTGCGCGAGGTGGTCCGCCGCTCGTTCCGGCCCCGGCCGTTCCCACCCGGCCGCGAACGGGAGCCGTACGAGATCGCCTACTCCCGATACCGGCAGCTGACCGGGATAGACAGATTCCATGTCGATGCGGGACCCGGGCTGGGCACCGGCCGGGAGCGCTGACCCGTAGGCGGCCGATCGGCTTCTCGACCCCGTCCGGCGAGCGGTGGCCTACGTGCCCCGACACCCCGTGCCTCCGGCCGTGCCCGGCGGCGCCGTCTGGCAGGTTCCGTCCGTGAGGGCGTTCGTCGTGACCGGGCCTCGCCGCTTCTCCGTGTGGGACGTCGAGCGAGTGTATTGTCGTTTTATGCCTGCCACAGCCCCCTTGTCCGATCAGCGGGCGTGATGATCCCCGACCCGTCGGCCGACTGGGCGCGCAGCGGCGTCGTCCCGCTGACCGGCCGTGAGAACGGCCCTCCGCTGGTGCCACCGGGTCGTGCCGCCACCGTGGCGCGGGAGCTGGCCGACCGTTTCGCCGAGTTCGCCGGGGTGCGGTTGGACGGTACCCGGTTGCTGTCGGAGCGTGCCGCCTTCACCGGCCACCGGCGAGGTGGGGCCGTGTCGGCTGGAGGCGCGTGCCGGCTGCTGCGCACCGCCGACGGCTGGGCGGCGGTCTCCTGCGCCCGCCCCGACGACCCGGCGCTACTGGGAGCGCTGGTCTGCGCGGACGTGGGCGACGACCCGTGGCCGGCGGTCACCGGCTGGCTGCGCGAACACACCGGTGCCGAGCTCGCCGAGCGGGCGGCGCTCCTCGGCGTCGCCGCAGGCCCGGTCCGGCACCGGGCCGTTCCGCCCGCCCCGCTCACCCCGCCCGCGCCGGCGACGCCCCGGCCGCCGGACGGTCTGCTCGTCGTGGACTTCAGCGCGCTGTGGGCGGGCCCGCTCTGCGCCCACCTGCTCGGCCTGGCCGGTGCCCGGGTCGTCAAGGTGGAGACCCCGTGGCGGCCGGACGGCGCCCGGGGCGGGAACGCCGCGTTCTACCGGCTGCTGCACGCCGGGCACCGTTCGGTCGTGCTCGACCCCCGCACCCCCTCCGGACGGCACGCCATGGCCGCCCTGGTCGGCGCCGCCGACATCGTCATCGAGGCGTCCAGGCCCCGCGCGCTGGCCGGTTTCGGGCTCGACGCCGAGACCGCGGTCGCCGCCGGCACCGTCTGGATCTCGATCACCGCGTACGGGCGCGGGAGCGACCGGGTCGGATTCGGTGACGACGTCGCCGCGGCGAGCGGACTGGTCGCCCATGACGCCGACGGGACCCCGCTGTTCTGCGGCGACGCGATCGCCGACCCGCTCACCGGCCTGACCGCCGCCGTCCTCGCCGCGACGGCGCCGCCGGACGGCACGGGCACGCTGTGGGACGTCTCCATGTCCGACGTGGTCGCCGCCACGCTGGATCCCGCCGCGGCGACGCCCCCGAGCCCGGTGGCCACCCGGTCGCGAAACGGCGGCTGGGTCGTCGACACCCCCTCCGGCCCGGCCGACGTCGCCGTCCCGCTGCGGCGGGCGGCGTCCGGAAGGGCGCCCGGGAGCGGGGAGCACACCGCCGAGGTGCTGCGCGAGCTGGGCGTCGTGTCCCGGTGACCGGTCTGCTGCTGCGCGACGCCGAGCTCGACGGGCACACCGGGGTCGACGTCCGCGTCGAAGACGGCCACGTCGCCGAGGTGGGCGTCGCCCTTGGCCGCCGGCCTGGAGAGGCCTGGTACGACTGCCGGGGCGGCGCGCTGCTGCCCGGGCTCTGCGACCACCACCTGCACCTGCACGCGCTCGCCGCCTGGAGCACCTCGGTGCGCTGCGGCCCTCCCGAGGTGACCGGGCCCGCCGCGCTGGCCGCCGCACTGGCCGCGTCCGTCCCCGACGAGCACGGATGGATCCGTGGTGTCGGGTACGCGGAGACGGTCGCCGGCGACCTCGACGCCACCGCGCTGGACCGCCTCCGTCCCGACCGCCCGGTCCGCGTCCAGCATCGCAGCGGCGCGCTGTGGACCCTCAACACCGCGGCGATGGCCGTGACCGGCCTGGCCGGGGCCGACCACCCCGGCGTCGAGCGGGACGACCACGGCCTCCCCACCGGACGGCTCTGGCGCGCCGACGGCTGGCTGCGCTCCCGGCTGCCGCCCGCCGGACCGCCCGACCTCACCCCGGTGGGCGCCGCCCTCACCCGCTTCGGCATCACCGCCGTCACCGACGCCACCCCCGATCTCGACGCCGGCGCCGTCGCGGCGATCACCGAGGCCGTGCGTGGCGGGGCACTGCCCCAGCGCGTCCATCTGCTCGGCGTCCCGCTGGACACCCCGGACGGGCACGATGACCCCGCGGGGCCACCGGGCCCGTCCGTCGGGCCGTACAAGATCGTGGTCGCCGATTCCGGGCTGCCCGCACTCGACGAGCTCACCGGCCGGATCCGGGCCGCGCACGCCGCCGGGCGCGCGGTCGCCGTGCACTGCGTCACCCGCGAGGCGCTGGTCCTGCTGCTGGCCGCGCTGGACGACGCCGGTTCCCTGCCCGGTGACCGGGTCGAGCACGCCGCGCTCGTACCGGCCGAACTCGCCCCGGAGATGGCCCGCCTCGGCCTGCGCGTCGTCACCCAACCGGGCTTCCTCGCGCACCGGGGCGACGACTTCCTGCGGGACCTCCCCGCCCGGGACCACCGGGACCTGTACCGCTGTGCCACCTTCTTCCGGACGGGCGTACCCGTCGCACTGTCCAGCGACGCCCCCTACGGCCCGCTCGACCCCTGGGCCGTCATCGGCGCGGCGACCCGGCGGCGCACCCCGTCCGGGCGGGTCGCCGGTCCGGGCGAGCGGCTCACCTTCTCCCAGGCCCTCGGCGCCTACCTCGCCCCGCCCGGAGAGCCGGGCGGTCCGGCCCGGCGCGTCCGTCGCGGCACACCCGCGGACCTCGTCGTCCTGCGCACCCGCCTCGCCGACGCGCCCGCCGACCCGGAGCCCGTCCGGGCGGTGCTGGTGGGAGGCCACCTCGTCTGGGACAGGCTCGGCGGCGCGGGAGCCGCCGGCGGGTAGACGCCGTACGCCGCCGCCCGGCTCCTCATGGACGGCCGGCTGGCGCGCGTCGAGCTCAGCCCTTCAGGCCGGTGTGGGCCAGGCCCTCGATGAACTGCCGCTGCGCGAGGACGAACACCACCAGCACCGGTAGCGCGGTCATCGAGGCGGCGGCGAGCTGGACGTTCCACATCGGCCCGCCGTAGGCGTCGACGAACTGGGTCAGTGCCTGCGGGAGGGTGAACCTCTCCGGCGAGGAGAGGTACACGATGGGTTCGAGTTGAACTCCTCCCCGGCCTGAACGCCGTGGATTCTTCCCGTCGCGTCGGGTTAGGCGGCGCGCGGGGGTTGACGCTTCGCAGACCGGGCGTTCCCGAGGTCTCCACGTCCTGACACCGCTGTTCCATCGGCGTTGTTGATGTTGATCGCGGCGTTGGTGTCGGCATGGCCGACCCACCCGCACTCGGGGTTGGTGCAGGCGAACACGGTTCCGGCGCGGCC
>NZ_JBFAOJ010000149.1:0-13342 GCF_040675205.1 Streptosporangium sp. NPDC049644
CCGCTGCGGCTGCTGCTCTTCGCCTTCATCGAGGTCGCCGTCATCACCAGCGCGGTCCGGGCCCGCCGCAACATGCGGGAGAACTTCTCGGCCGGTATCGACGGCATCGCGGTGTGGGCGCTCACCGGCCTGACCGCGGTGCTGTCCAGCATGGACGCCCGCAGCATGGCCGAGGCCATCTTCCGGCTCGCCGCGCCCCTGGTGGCGGCGTGGCTCTGGGAGCGCGGCATGGCGATCGAACGCCACCGGATCAGCGGGCGCTCGCGCATCAACTGGCGGCTCACCCCCGAGCGGGCGCTGGTCCGCATCGGGCTGGCCGAGGTCAGCGACCGTACGGCGAGTGAGGTCGACGCCCACCGCAGGCTGACCCGGGTCGCGCTGGCGGCCAAGCGCGCCCGCGCGCTCCGCGAGTCCGGGGCGTCCGACCGGAAGATGCGCGCGGCCCTCACCAAGCTGGACCGTGCCATGGACCGGGCGGTGGAGCACACCGGCCTGGCCGTCGACTCGGTACGCCAGGAGGCACTGCTCTCCCAGATCGGCGCCCTCTACAACACCTCCGCGCTGATCGACCTGACCCCGCCGGTGCCGTGGGACCCGGAGCCCGAACCGATGCGTCCCGCGGTGGCCGCGGGACGATCGGTCATCGACGACGATGACGACGAGATCCAGGTGCTGGACGGACCGCCGCCGGTCGTCGACACGGCGCAGCGCGCGGCCCTGATGCGTGCCGCGCGGGAGTACTGGGACAAGCAGATCGAGCGGAGGTTCGTGCCCCGGGCGACAGACATCGCCCACGAGACCGGTGTCTCCCTGGCCACCGCCCGCGAGTACCGGGCGCTGTGGAAGTTGGAGCCCAAGGCTCACGCGCTGCTGGAGGCGGCCTTCCACGAGCACGGGATCATCGACACCGGCACCTTCCCCGCCATCGAGACCGAGCAGGTCCTGACCGTGAACGGCTCCTCCGCCGCTCGCTGACCTCGCGCGGCACACCTCGCCACCGCCCCCCGTCCGCGTACCCCGGACGGGGGGCGGTCCGCGTCGCGGGCCGCCCGCGCACATCGGCTCAGGTCGACTCGCGCACGATGAGGTCGGTGGGCAGTATCACCGGCTCCACGTGCTCGGCGCCGTCGATCAGGGCGAGCAGCAGGCGGACCGTCTCCTCGGCGACCCGTTCCAGGGGCTGGCGGATGGTGGTGAGCGGCGGATGGGTGGTGAGTGCCACCGCCGAGTCGTCGAAGCCGCCCACCGCGACGTCCTCGGGCACCCGTCGCCCGGCGGCGCGCAGCGCGGCGAGCGCGCCTGCGGCCATCAGGTCGGAGGCGACGAACACCGCGTCGATGTCGGGGGCACGTTCCAGCAGCCGGGCCATCGCGCTCTCCCCGCCCAGCTGGGTGTAGTCGCCGTGCTCGATGAGCCTCCTGCTCGCCTTCCTGCCGAGGATGTCGGCGAAGCCCTCCAGCCGCAGCGCGCCGCCGGGGGTGTCGAGCGGGCCGGTGATGGTGGCGATCCGCCTGCGGCCCCGCTCGACCAGGTAACGCGTCATCTGCCGGGCGCCCTCGCGGTCGTCCGCCGCCGCGTAGGGGATCACGTTCTCCCTGCCGATGACCGCCCCCTGGGCGACGGCGGCCACACCGATGTCCACCAGCGCGTCCACCAGCCTGTCGCCCGCGTGGGTGGAGACCAGGAAGACGCCGTCGGCGTGGCCGCCGCGCAGGTAGCGGACCACCCGGTCGCGGTCGCCGTCGTTCCCGGCGATCATCATCACCAGCGATATGTCCCGCTCGGCGAGCCGCCGGGTGGCGGTGCGCAGCAGCACGCTGTAGTTGGGGTCCTCGAACAGTCGCTCCTGTGGCTCCGACAGGACCATCACCACCGAACCGGTCCGCTGGGTGACCAGGCTGCGGGCGGCCCGGTTGAGCACGTAGCCGGTCTCGGCGATGGCCCGCTTGACCGCGGCGTGCGCCGCGGGGCTGACGTACCGGTCGTCGTTGAGCACCCGGGAGACCGTTCCCCGGGAGACCCCCGCCACCGCCGCGACGTCATGAATGGTCGGACGCTTCGCCATGCTCCCATTTTCCCCTCGACCGGGCGAGGCCCGGTCGGACCCGGCCACTAGCTTTTCACGGCCCCGCCGGCCAGGTCGGTCCGCCAGTGGCGCTGCATGGTGAGGAAGAGCGCGATCAGCGGGATGATCGACAGCAGGGTGCCGGTGAGGATCAGGTTGTACAGGGAGGGCTGGTTGGCCCCGGCCGCGAGCAGCGTGTAGAGCCCGACGGTCAGCGGGAACCTCTGGTCGTCGCCCAGCATGATGAACGGCAGCAGGAAGTTGTTCCAGATCGCGACGAACTGGAACAGGAAGATGGTCACCATGCCCGGGATCATGAGGGGCAGTGCCACCCGGCGCAGCAGCAGCCAGTGCCCGGCGCCGTCGATGCGCCCGGCCTCCAGCAGGGCGTCGGGGACGGCGGCGGTGGCGTAGATGCGCGCCAGATAGATGCTGTACGGGTGCAGGATCTGCGGGAGCAGGACCGACCAGTAGGTGTCGGCGAGCCCGATCCGGGAGAAGAGCAGGTACTGCGGGATGGCCAGCACCACGGCGGGCACCAGGATGCCGCCGATCAGCAGGTTGAAGATCAGGTTCCGGCCCCGGAAGCGGTACTTGGCCAGCGTGTAGCCGGAGACCGCGGAGACGGCGGTGGAGAGCAGGGCGCCGCCGCCGGCGTACAGCAGCGTGTTGAGCACCCACAGCCAGAACACGCCGTCGCGGTAGGCGGCCAGGTCGGCGAGGTTGGCGAGCAGCCCGGTGCCGGGGGCGAAGGTCGAGGTGGAGAAGAGCTCCGCCTTCGACTTGGTGGCGGCGACCAGCACCCAGCTGACCGGCAGCAGGCAGTAGAGCGCGCCCAGCAGCAGGATCGCGGTCGGTGCGATCCCGTACGGGCGGCGTCGCGCGGCCACCCTCCGGTGCCCCTTCGCGGTGAGGGTCGTGGTGGCCATCAGTTCTCCCCGAAGGCGCGGTCGCGGACGACGCGCAGGAAACCAAAGGACAGGACGAGGGAGATCGCCGCGATGACGATCGAGGTGGCGGCGGCCGAGTAGAGGTCGCCGGTGACGAAGGCGTCGCGGTAGACCTTCATGAGCGGGCTCCAGGTCGAGCTGATCGTGTTGGTCAGCGGCCGCAGCGTGGTCGGCTCGGTGAACACCTGGATCGTGGCGATGACGGAGAACACGGTGGTCAGGATGATCGCGGGCAGCAGGATCGGGATCTTGATCCGCAGCGCTGTCTGGATCTCGCTCGCCCCGTCGATCCTGGCGGCCTCGTAGTAGGTCCTGGGTACGGCGCGCAGGGCGGTGTAGAGCACCAGCATGTTGAAGCCGACGCCGCCCCAGACCGCGATGTTCGCCATGGAGAGGACCACGGTGCCCGAGCCGAGCAGGTCGACGTCGAGCACCTGGCGGATCGGGCTGAGGCTCGGCAGGTAGAGGAAGCCCCACAGCAGGGTGGCGGCCACGCCGGGCACCGCGTACGGCAGGAAGACGGCGATCCTGGAGAAGCGTGCGAGCCGCACGTGCGCCGAGTCCAGCAGCAGCGCGAAGAGCAGGGCGAGCCCGAGCATGACGACGAGCACCAGCAGGCCGTAGCCGAGGACGCGCAGCCAGCCGGCCCACAGCTCGCCGTCGGCGAGCGTCGCGGTGTAGTTGTCGAGGCCGGCGAAGACCTCGCGGCGCGAGCCCTTGCCCAGGCCGAGTCCGGAGACCTTGGTGCGCCGCAGGCTGAGGTAGGCCGTGTAGCCGATGGGGACGGCCATGAAGAGCGTGAACAGCGCCATGGCCGGTGCGAGGAAGAGGTAGGGGACGGCGCTCGCGGTGCGGGCGCCGCCGCCGGGACGCTTTGTCATCGGGGTCATTGGGCGAGCTGGAATCCGGACTTCCGCATGTCGGCGACCGTCGCCTCCTGCATCTTGCCGACGGCCTCGGAGAACGCGGACCTGTCCTGTACGGCCTTGTCGAAGGTGTCCTTGAAGGCGTTGTACGTCACGCCGACGTTCGGCCCGAAGGTGAAGCCCCGCGCGGTGGCGGAGATCGCGGCGGCCTGCTGCCAGAAGTCGGGCTGGTTGGAGAAGTAGTCGGGGGCCTCACCGAGCATGGTGCCGCCCTTGGCGGCGGCCGGGTAGACCGCGCCCTCCTTGACGAGCAGGCCGAGCGCCTCGGGGTCGGTGTTGAGCCAGGTCGCGAACTTCGCGGCGGCCGCCCGGTTGGCGGACTTGGCGGCGACCGCGGTGGAGGAGCCGCCCCAGAAGCCGCTGGCGTTCTCGCCGGTGCCCCACTGCGGCAGCGGGGCGATCGCCCATCTGCCCTTGGCCTTGGGGGCGTTGCTGGACAGCACGCCCGGTGCCCAGACGGCCGAGGGCCAGGTCAGCAGTTTGCCGTCGTTGAGCGCCTTGTTCCATTCGGGGGTGAAGTACGGCTGGTCGTCGATGGCGCCCTCTTTGACGAGGCCGCCCCAGTAGTCGGCGACCTTCCTGGTGGCGTCGTCGTCGACCGCGACCTTCCAGGACTCGCCGCTGATCGACCACCACTGGGCGCCGGCCTGCTGGGCGAGGCCGACGAAGGCGCCGGGGTCCTTGCTGGAGAAGGTGCCCAGGAAGACCTTGGGGTCCTTCTTGCGTACGGTGCGGGCGGCCTCGGCGTACTCGTCCCACGTCTTGGGGACCTCGATGCCGTACTTGTCGAACAGGTCCTGGCGGTAGTAGAGCATCATCGGGCCGCTGTCCTGGGGGAGCGCGTAGACGGCGTCGGTGCCGAGCGTGACCAGCCCCCAGACGCCCTCGCCGAACTCGCCCTTCGCCTGCGCCACGTCGCCGGAGAGGTCGGCCACCGCGTCGGCGGCGACGAAGGAGGGCAGCATCTGGTACTCGGCCTGGACCAGGTCAGGGGGGTTTCCCGCCTTGGCCGCGGTCAGGAACTTGGCGGCCGCGTCGTCGCCGCCGGCCTGCTTGCTGACCGTGACCTGGATGTCGGGGTTGGCGCTGTTCCAGGCTGCCGCGATCTTGTCCATGTTGGGAACCCATGTCCAGTAGGTGAGCTTGACCGGCCCCGCGGGGGCCGAGCTCTGCGCGGCCGGGGCGGCCGGCTCCTGGGCGGCGCCGGAACATCCGGCGGCCAGGGTGGCGGCGAGAGCCGCGGCCGCCGCCACTGCGAGCCGGTTTCTCTGCATGGTTCCTCCGTGTCAGGGATGCCGTGTCGGGGGTGCTGTATCGGGGGGTGCTGAGTCGGGGTGCTGAGCCGGGGCTCGGGGCCCGCCGTGCGGAAGCATCTGTGAACGTTCACAGACTGAAATCCGGGATATCGCCCTGTCAATGCTCGTTACGCTCTTGTTAATCGCCTGCCCTCCTCGATGTTCCTGCGGCGACTCTTCCCTGGGTGTCGGGTTTCGATTACTGTGCACGTTCACAGAGATGAGCCGAGGGGGAGCAGTTGCCTGGATATCCCGTCCTGCCGGAGGGCATCGCGTACGGAGGGGACTACAACCCCGAGCAGTGGCCGGAGGAGGTCTGGCAGGAGGACGTCCGGTTGATGCGCGAGGCCGGGGTGAACCTGGTCAGCCTCGGCATCTTCGGCTGGAGCCTGCTGGAGCCGGAGGAAGGGGTCTACGACTTCGGCCGGCTGGATCGGATCATCGACCTGCTCGGCTCCTCGGGCATCAGGGTCGACCTCGCGACACCGACCTCCTCCCCGCCCACCTGGTTCCGGACCGCCCACCCGGGCAGCCACCTGGTCGACCGCGCGGGCCATGTCGTCGCCGGAGGTTCCCGGCACAGCTTCTGCCCAAGCTCCCCGGAGTACGCCGCCGCCTCGGAACGGATCGCCGGCCGGCTCGCCGCCCGCTACGCCGGGCACCCGGCGGTCGTCATGTGGCACGTCCACAACGAGTACGGCTGGGCGAACGCGCGCTGCTACTGCGAGACCTCAGCGGAGGCGTTCCGCGACTGGCTGCGCGAGCGGCACGGGGACGTGGCGGCGCTCAACGCGGCGTGGGGGACCACGTTCTGGGGGCTGACCTACGGCTCGTTCGACGAGGTGGAACCCCCGAGGCTCGCGCCGGCCGGCCAGCTGACCGCCCTGCAGCTCGACTACGCGCGCTTCTCCGTCGACGCGCACATCGCCAACTTCCGCCGCGAGCGCGACGCCATCCGCCGCTTCAGCGACCTGCCGGTCACCACCAACTTCATGATCCCCAACTGCGAGCCGATGGACTACTGGCGGTGGGCCGGCGAGGTGGACGTCGTCTCCAACGACCACTACCTCGACGCCGGGCGGGCCGAGGGCCACATCGAGCTCGCCATGGCGGCGGACCTCACCCGCTCGGTGGCGGGCGGCCGGCCGTGGATGCTCATGGAGCACTCCACCGGCGCCGTCAACTGGCAGCCGCGCAACCTCGCCAAGCGGCCGGGGGAGATGCGGCGCAACAGCCTCGCCCACGTCGCCAGGGGATCGGACTCGGTGCTCTTCTTCCAGTGGCGCGCCTCCCGCTACGGTGCGGAGAAGTTCCACTCGGCGATGCTGCCGCACGCCGGGACCGACTCCGAGCTCTGGCGCGACGTGGTCGCCCTCGGCGCCGAGCTGCGCGAGCTGGCGCCGGTGCGCGGCTCCCGCGTCGAGGCCGAGGTCGCGCTGGTGTGGGACTGGGAGTCGTACTGGGCGCTCGAACTGGAGTGGCGGCCCTCGGTGGACCTGAGGTTCCGCGAGCGGGTGGAGGCGTACTACGAGGCGCTCTGGCGCGAGCACGTCACCGTCGACTTCGTCCACCCCGCGGCCGACCTCTCGGCGTACCGGATGGTCGTCGTACCGAGCTCCTACCTGCTCACCGAGGCCGCGGGCAAGAACCTGCACCGCCACGTGGAGGCCGGCGGCCACCTGCTCGTCTCCTGCTTCTCCGGGATCGTCGACGAGAACGACACGATCCACCCCGGCGCCTACCCCGGCGTGCTGCGCGACGTGCTCGGCCTGTCGGTGGAGGAGTTCCACCCGCTGCCGGAGAACGGCACGGTCGCCGTCGGCGACGACGGGCTGACCGGCCGGATCTGGTCCGAGCGGGTCCGCCTCGCCGGAGCGCGTACCGTGCGCGCCTTCACCGGCGGACCGGACGCGGGCCACCCCGCGGTGACCCGCCACGAGCTGGGAGCGGGCACCGCCTGGTACGTCGCCACGGCCCTCGACCCCGGCGTGGGCCCGGACACGGACGGGGACCTGCGGGCGATCCTGCGCGCGGCCCTCGACGCCGCGGGGGTGTCCCGCCCGCGCGGCCTGCCCGACACCCTCGAAATCCTGCGGCGGGGCCGTCACCTCTTCCTTCTCAATCACGGCGACGAGCCGGTAACCGTTCCCGGAGTGAGCGGGACCGGAGTTCTCGACGGCGCCGAGTACGCGGGTTCGGCGACGGTACCGGCCGGCGGCGTCACCGTCGTCGAGCCGGCACCGGACGCGTGAGCTCCCCCGGTGCCGCGCCGGCCACCTGACCGCGGCGCGCCATCGGGGTCTTCGGGGAACTGTCCGCACCACTCCATCCCAGAGCGAGGACACATGAAGAAGATCCTGGTGGCGCTGCTGCTCTGCGCCGCCGCGACGCTCATCCCCCTGGCGGCCTCCCCGGCCGCCCTGGCCGCCTCGACGGTCACCAACGGCGGCTTCGAGACGGGAGGCCCGACCGCCGCGCCGACCGGCTGGAGCACCACCGGTTCGGCCGCCGCCGACTTCACCGAGTCCGGTGGCCGCAGCGGCTCCTACCGCCTGTCCCACTGGGCCACCGGCGCGTACACCGTCGAGACCCACCAGACACTGACCGGCCTGAGCGCCGGCACCTACACGCTCCGGGCCTGGGTCAGGTCGGGAGCCGCGAGCCAGAGCTGGATCGCGCTGCGCAACTGCGGCCCCGCCGAGAGGAGGACCCACCTGCCGGTCAGCTCGTCCGAATGGATCCAGATCGCGGTCACCCAGACCGTGACGGGCGGCCAGTGCACGGTGAGCCTCGGCTCCGCCGCCGCGGCGGGCGGCTGGGCCAACTTCGACGACGTCGTCTTCGCCGCGGGGTCGGCGACGCTGGCGATCAAGGGCGCCGACACCTCCAGCCTGCCCAAGTCCGAGGCCCTCGGCGGGAAGTACCGCACCGCCACCGGCACGCAGGGTGACGCGCTGGCCATCATGCGCTCGGCCGGGCTCAACCACGTCCGGCTGAAGGTCTGGGTCAACGCGGCCGACGGCTACAACGACAAGGCGCACGTGCTGGCCCTGGCGCGGCGGATCAAGGCCCAGGGCATGGGATTGCTGATCGACTTCCACTACTCCGACACCTGGGCCGACCCCGGCAAGCAGTACAAGCCCGCCGCGTGGGCGGGGTACACGCTCGCCCAGCTCAAGACCGCCGTCTACAACCACACCTACGACGTGCTGAACGCGCTGAAGGCACAGGGCACCACCGCCGACCTGGTCCAGGTCGGAAACGAGATCAACGACGGCATGCTCTGGGAGGAGGGCCGCAGCTCCAACTTCGGCAACCTCGCCCAGCTCCTCAACTCCGGCTACAGCGCGGTCAAGGCGGTCTCCACCTCGACCAGGGTCGTGCTGCACGTGGCCGAGGGCGGCAACAACCCGCTCTTCCGCTGGTGGTTCGACAGCGCCGCCGCCAACGGCGTGAACTACGACGTGATCGGCGTCTCCTACTACTCCTACTGGCACGGCACGCTCGGCGCGCTGCAGACCAACCTCAACGACATCGCCTCCAGGTACGGCAAGCCGGTCCTGGTCGTGGAGACCGCCTACCCCTTCACCACGGGCAACGACGACGGCCTCACCAACATCATCACCGCGGCGACGCCGTACCCCGGCTACCCGGCCTCCGCCGCGGGCCAGTCGGCGATGCTGCGCGACGTGATGAGCGTGGTGCAGGCCGTGCCGAACGGCCGGGGACTGGGCGTCGTCTACTGGGAGCCCACCTGGACCGCGGTGCCCGGCAACGGCTGGGACCCGGCCGATCCGTCCTCGGGCAACGGGTGGGAGAACCAGGCGCTGTTCGACTTCTCCGACCGGGCGCTGCCCGCGCTCACCCAGTTCGCCCACCAGTGATCAGCGCGGCTCCCGCGGGCACCGCCGGCGGGAGCCGCCCTCCCTATGACGGGATCGTCGGGACGATGATCCGGCTCGGGCGCGAGGCGTCGTGGAACACCGTCTGGCGGGCGGGCCGCATGTCATCGAGCCCGGCCGTGTGCACGGGGATCCACCGCTGGGGGTTGCGGTCGAACCGGGGGAAGTTCGAGCTCGCGACCTGCACCCGCAGCCGGTGCCCGCGGCGGAAGAGCTGGCTGGTGGTGCCCAGCGCGAAGCGGAAGAGTTCCGGCTCGCCCGGGGTCAGCGGGACCTCCCGGTCCAGACCCCGGCGGTAGCGCGCCCGCAGGATGCCGTCCACCACGCCGTACCCGGTGCCGTCCGGGTGAACGTCGACCAGCCGGACGGCCCAGTCGCAGTCGTCCGCGCTCGACGCGGCGTACAGTTCGACGACCACCTCGCCGGTGACCTCCAGGTCTTCGGACAGCGGCTCGCCCGTGTAGACCAGCACGTCGTCGCGGACCGCGACGGCGGCCTGGTCCTTGGGGCCGGAGTTGCGGCCGAGCAGTACCCCGGGCAGGAAGGTCGCCCCACCCGCCGTGGGGACGGGGTCCGCCGGGTCGGAGACGTAGTGGTCCGCCGGCTCGCCGGGCCCCGGAGGCTCCGCACCGAGCCGCCCGTCGCCGCAGGCCGAGTTCGCGCCGCCCCCGCCGCGCAGGAAGAAGGAGACCTCCCGCGCCCGGGAGAGCGGCCACTCGTCCTCGTCACGCCAGACGTTCGCCCCCATCACGAAGATCCTGGCCCGGGGCAGGTCGGCGGGCCGGCGCTCGGCCGCGGCGCGGAAGAACTCGGTGTGCACCGCGGTGAGGTCCAGGGCGGCCGACGCCCCGCCGTACCCGTACCAGAGGTCTCCCTGGTAGTCGCCCAGGTTGCCGTGCGCCCAGGGGCCGACGATCAGGTGCTGGCCCTCGCGGGCCCAGGGCGAGGGAGCCCGCGTGCGCAGGCCCGTGTAGTTGCGCAGCGTGCCCTCAAGGAAGATGTCGTGCCAGCCGCCGATGTGCAGCCCGGCCACGTTCATCCGGCCGTGCGCCGCACCGGGGTCGATGACCTGCCAGAAGACGTCGCGGGCCGGATGGCCGAGCCACTCCCGGTAGTACGGTGCCAGTTCGGCCAGGTCGTCGCGGTCGAGAGGCAGGCGGGCGTAGGCGGCGTGCGGGTCGCGCAGGATCTCCAGCAGCGTCTCCCGGGCCCGGTCGAGACCGGGCCCGGCGGGACGCCGCAGCAGGTCGACCGCGGCCAGGGACTCGGCGACCCAGAGCAGCAGAAACCCAAGCTGGAGGGCGCCGCCGGAGTAGGACCAGCCGTCGTGATACTCCGACGCCGTCAGCTGCGGCGCGATCGCCACCAGCCCTTCGGGGGCCGCGCTCGCCGCCAGCATCTGGGTGGCGCCGATGTAGGACGCCCCGTACATTCCGACCCGGCCGTCGCTGAAGTCCTGCGCCCGGATCCAGGCGATCGTGTCGAGGCCGTCCTCCGTCTCGTCGAAGAAGGGGTTGAAAGACCCCCCGGAGCTGTAGCGGCCCCGCGTGTCCTGGACGACCACCGCGAACCCCGACTCCACCGCCTGCACCGGCTCCAGCCCGACGATGTGCTGGGCCATGAACGAGGAGGACTTGTCGTACGGCAGGCGTTGCAGGAGTGTGGGCCACACTCCGGAGCCCGCGGGGCGCCACACGTCCGCCAGCAGCATCGTCCCGTCCCGCATGGGCACCGGGACGTCACGCTCGACGTGGACGGTCCCGCGCATCAGCCGGCCTTTCTGAGATAGGTCTGGCGGAGCCTGTCCACCGCGACCGCGAGGATGAGCAGCACGCCGGTGGCCACCTGCTGCCAGGAGGAGTCCACGTTGAGCAGGGTCAGGCCGTTGCTCAGCACGCCGACGATCAGCAGGCCGACGACCGTACCGAAGATCGTTCCGGTGCCTCCCGACAGGCTCGTGCCACCGAGGATGACGGCCGTGACGACCGCCAGCTCCAGTCCCACGCCGGTGTTGGCCGAGCTGGAGCCGAGCTGGGAGGTCACCAGCAGCCCGGCGAGCGCCATGCATCCTCCGGAGAGCAGGAAGCCCGCGAAGATCGTCCGGTTGACGCGGATGCCGACCAGCCGCGCGGCGACGGGGTTGGCCCCGATGGCGTACATCTTGCGGCCGAACACCGTGTAGTGCATGAGCACGTAGAACAGGGCGATGACCACCACGAGCACGATGGCAGGCATCGGGATGCCGAGGAACGGGCGGGCGGTGGCCCAGTCGAAGCCCTCGATGAAGATGCTCTGCCCCTTGCCGATGACCAGTGTCAGGCCGCGGAAGATGCCGAGCATGCCGAGGGTGGTGATGAGCGCGTTGACCCCGACCACGGTGACGAGGAATCCGTTGAGCAGGCCGATGCCGACGCCCGCGAGGACCGAGAGCACCAGGGCCGGGCCAAGACCGAGGCTCGGGGCGGTCTCGACCAGGACGATGCCGACGAAGGCCACACCGGACCCGACGGAGAGGTCGAACTGCCCGGCGACGAGCAGTAACGTCCCGGCGGCGGCGAGCACCCCGGTGATCGACACCGCGGTCAGGATGTTGCCCCAGTTGTCCCAGTTGAAGAAGTACGGCGACTGGACGGAGAAGAAGACGACCTCTACGGCGAGGAAGATCAGGAGCCCGATGGTCTCCGGGACCCGGCGTTTTCTGCGGCCGCCCGGCACCCGCGCGGCTCCTTCCCTTCCCCCGCCGGGGGAAGGGGACGCCTGTGACGTTCCGGACAGTGCGCTTCTCTCAGTCATTGATGACTCCTCCTGCGGCCTGGGTGAGGGCCTCGACCACGACGGCCTCCCCGGTGAGTTCGGCCACGGTCCTGCCGCGGACCATGACGATCGCTCTGTCGGCGAGCTCGATGACGTCCTCGTAGTCGGAGGTCGCCACGACGACCGCGCTCCCGCGCTCGGCCAGCGAGCGGATCGCCCGGTAGATCTCCTGGCGGGCACCGACGTCGACACCTCGGGTCGGCTCGACCAGTACGAGGACGCGCGAGCCCCGCTCCAGCCAGCGGCCCAGGACGACCTTCTGCTGGTTGCCTCCCGACAGCGTCCAGATCTGCTGCTCGGGATCGTCGCGAGACCGGATGCCCAGCGCGTCGTGCCAGCGCCGGTAGGCCACGGCCTCACTTCCACGCGTCACGAACGCCCTCGCGCGGGCGATTCCGCCCCAGCTCGGCGCCGCGAGGTTCTCCGCGACGGACCGGGAGCGGAACATGGCCTCGCGCTGGCGGTCGCCGGGCAGGCAGCCGACTCCGGCGGCGATGGCGTCGGCGGGGTGGCGGAACCGCGTCCGCCTTCCCCCGACGGTCAGGGTTCCCCTGTCCACGGGGTGCATGCCGAAGATCGCCTCGGCGACCTCGGAGGCACCGGAGCCGACCTTGCCGTAGAGCGTCACGATCTCGCCGGGACGGACCGCCAGATCCACGTCGGTGAAGGCGTCGCCGCTGGAGGCCCGCTCCAGCGCGACCATGGCGGGTTGGTCACCGGTGGCCGCGGGCACTTCACGTCCCCGGCCGCGCTGCTCGACCGTGCGGCCGACCATGGCCTCGACGACCTGGTCCTTGCCGACGGACGACACCCGCTCGTGCAGCACGATGTGGCCGTCGCGCAGCACGCACACCTCGTCGGCGAGGCGGAAGACCTCGTCGAGACGGTGGGTGATGTAGAGAATGGCCACTCCGCGCTCGCGCAGGCCGTTGATCACCTCGAAGAGGCGCTCGGTCTCGGCGTCCGAGAGCGCGGCCGTCGGCTCGTCGAAGATCAGGCATCGTCCCTGCCCGGCGAGCGCGCGGGCGATCTCCACGGTCTGCCGCTCGCCGAGGCGCAGGCTCCCGACCGGGCTGTCCAGCGGGAGGTTCACGCCCAGCGAGTCGAGGACCTTCCTGGCCGTCGCGCGGGTCTCGCCGTTCCTGACGAAGCCGTGCCTGGTCGGCCAGGCACCCAGGACGATGTTCTCCGCCACGCTGAGCGGAGGGGCGTCGCTGATCTCCTGGTAGATCAGCCGGATGCCGAGCCGCCGCGCGGTGGCGACGTCCCGGACGTCGTGCGGCGTGCCGTCGAGGGCGATCTCCCCTGCGTCGGGGTGCAGATCGCCCGCGATCACGCGGACCAGCGTCGACTTGCCGGCTCCGTTCTCGCCCAGGAGGGCGTGAACGGG
>NZ_JBFAOJ010000150.1:0-13237 GCF_040675205.1 Streptosporangium sp. NPDC049644
CATTTATATCCCCCCCCCCACCCCCCAAAACACCCCACAACAACAAACAATCATCCCCCCCCCGCCGCTCTACCCATCCCGCCGCCCGCGCGGGCGACGGCGGGTTCGGATCCGGTGCCGGTCGCACCGGTGCCGGTGCGACCGGACTGGTCTTCTACGGGAGGCATCAGGAGACGAGGCCCATCTCCGCGATGACCGCCTTGACCTTGGTCTGCTCCGCCGCGAGGAAGTCGGCGAACGGCCGGCCGGTCTGGAAGACGTCGGCCCAGCCGTTCTTGATCACCGCGTCCTTCCAGGCCGGCGAGTCGTGCATCTTGGTGACCAGCTCGGTGAGCTCCTGCTTCGTCCCGTCGTCCAGCCCGCCGGGCGCGACGAAGCCTCGCCAGTTGGCCAGCTCCACGTCCAGGCCGCCCTCCTTGAGGGTCGGGGCGTCCACGTTGCCCAGCCGGGCGGGCGAGCTGACACCGAGGGCGCGTAGCTTTCCGGACTTCACGTGCTCGGCGAACTCGCCGATACCGGAGATCCCGGCCGCCACCTTCTCGCCGAGCAGCGCGTTGAGCGCCTCGCCGCCGCCGGAGTGGGCGATGTAGTTGACCTGCTTGGGGTCGATGCCCGCGGCCTTGGCCATCAGGCCCGCCACGATGTGGTCGGTACCCCCGGCGGAGCCGCCCGCGATGGCGATCTTCGCGGGGTCCGCCTTCCACGCCGCCGTCAGGTCGGCCAGCGTCTGGTAGGGCGACCCCGCGGGAACCACGACGATCTCGTACTCCTCGGTCAGCTTCGCGATGGGCGTGGTGTCGGCCAGGGTGACCTTCGACTTGTTCTGCTCCACCGCACCGACCATCACCAGGCCCATGGTCATCAGCAGATTGCCGTTGCCCTTCTCACCCGCGAGCTGGGCGAGGCCGATGGTGCCTCCCGCGCCCGGCACGTTGTAGATCTCGACCTTGCGGGACGGGACAGCGGACTTCAACACCTCTCCCGCGACGCGGGAGGTCTGGTCCCAGCCGCCTCCCGGTGAGGCCGGAGCCATGATTCTCAGCGCGCTGGTACCCGAGCTCCCACCGGAACCGCAGGCGGTGAGGGCGGCGAGGGACAGCACCGCGAGGGTGGCGAATCTCCGAAGACGCATGGTCGAACTCCCAACAACATGAACAGAGCGTGGTGAGGATGGTGACCGCAGCCGGTCGCCGTGTCGATCCTTTGCGTGTTTGCCGTCGTATCGGTCATATTGGTCACGCGTCTCCGCGATCTCACCGTTATCTCGAACTGCTTTCATCGATCTTCCCTGACAAGGGAGTCAACTCGTGCGACGCTTGGTCAACGCCTCGCTCGGCACCCAGTTCTTCGTGTTGCAGACGGTGATCGTGTTTCTCGCGGTCGGCGGTACGGCGGCTGTCTGGATGGAGCACACCCGTGAGCTGCTGGACTGGCAGTACCAGCAGCGTGCCCTGGCGATCGCCGAGTCCGTGGCGGGGCTTCCCCAGGTGCGCGAGGCGTTCAGCAGGGCGCGGCCCGAACTGAGCCTGCAGCCGATCGCGGCCGGGGTGCAGGCGGCCACCGGCGCCGACTACGTGGTGATCGCCAACCGGGACCAGATCCGCTACGCCCACCCCAACACGGCCCTGATCGGCAAGCGGCTGTCCACCGACGGCTCGCAGGTCATGACGGACGGGCGGCCCTGGACCGGCATCCAGACGGGAACGCTGGGCCGCTCGGTGCGCGGCAAGGCGCCGATCTTCGACTCCGCGGGGAAGGTCATCGGTCTGGCCTCGGTCGGGATCCTGGAGGAGACCGTCGCCGACCAGCTCAGTGTGGCGCTGCCGCCGCTGTTCTGGACCGTGCTCGCGGTCCTGGTCGCCGGGTCGGCCGCCGCCGCGTTGATCGCCCGGAGGGTCCGCCGTCAGACGTTCGGCCTGGAACCGGCGGAGATCGCGGCCCTGCTCGAACAGCGTGAGGGCGTGCTGCACGGCGTCAAGGAGGGGGTGCTCGCCCTCGATCTGGCGGGCCGGGTGACGCTGGTCAACGACGCGGCACGCGACCTGCTCGGCCTCTCCCAGCACGACGTCGGCCGGAGCCTGGGAGAGATGCGGCTTTCCGACCGGATGCGGGACGTGCTGGGCGGTGCGGACCCCGGCGACGACCGGGTGGTGCTCCACTGTGACCGGGTGCTGGTGCTCAACCGGACCCCGGTGGCGGTGCGGGATCGGCAGAGCGGCTGGGTGGTCACCCTGCGGGATCGGACCGAGCTGGTACGACTGGCGCGCGAGCTCGACCAGGCCAGCACCACGACCGGCGCGCTGCGCGCGCAGGCCCACGAGTTCGCCAACCGGATGCACACCGTGGTCGGCCTGCTGGAACTCGGCGAGTACGAGACGGCCGTCAGTTACATCACCCAGACCACCGAGGCGTACAGCAGGCACGCCGCGGGCGTCCGGGAGAAGGTCGCCGACCCGACGCTGGCCGCGCTGTTGCTGGCGAAGTCGGCGGAGGCGGCCGAGCGGGGCGCGACCCTGGTGCTGTCCGACGACTCCCGGGTGGAGGAGGGCATGATCGGTGATCCGCACGACGCGGTCCTGGTCGTCGGCAACCTGGTCGCCAACGCCCTCGACGCGCTGCAGGAGAGTGGGGGAACGGTGGAGGTCTCGGTCCGTACCGAGGCGGACGGGCTGCACATCCGGGTCGGCGACTCCGGTCCGGGAATCACCCCGAGCCTGGTCCACGAGGTCTTCCTGGAGGGCTTCACCACCAAGGTGGCCCATGCCGGGCCACGGGGCCTGGGGCTGGCACTGACCCGCCAGACGTGCTCGCGCCGGGGTGGCTGGGTACGGGTGCACAACGCGGGCGGCGCCGTCTTCACCGCGCTCCTCCCCACGGGTGAGCCCCCGCCGTCTCCAGAGGGGGAGCCCGCCGGCCCCGGGGAGCCCGCGGAACGGCAGGTGCGGAGATGACCGGGGACGGGTGCGCGGAGGAGATCCGCGTACTGGTGGTGGACGACGACTTCATGGTGGCCAGGATCCACGGCGGCTACGTCGCCAGGCTGTCCGGCTTCACGGTCACCGGCATCGTGCACACCGGGAGTGCCGCCATCGAGGCGGTCACGACGCACCGGCCCGACCTGGTGCTGCTCGACATCTATCTGCCGGACATGTCGGGACTCGATGTACTCATGACGCTCAGGGGAGCCTCGCACCCGGTGGACATCCTGGTGATCACCGCCGCGCGTGACGTGGCCACGGTCCGGGCGGCCATGCGCGGCGGCGCGGTCAACTACCTGATCAAACCTTTCACCGCCCGCGTTCTCGGTGACCGCCTCGGACAGTACGCCGAGATGCACCGGAGGCTCGCCACCCTCGGGGACGAGGCGCGCCAGGACGAGGTCGACCAGTTCTTCGGCACGGTCAAGGGAGTCCCGCTGCCGCTGCCCAAGGGGTTGTCGGCCACCACGTGCACCCTGGTGGCCACCGCGCTCAGGAAGAGCGGCACCGACATGTCGGCGGCCGAGGCGGCGGTGATCACCGGCCTCTCCAGAGTCAGCGCCCGCCGGTACCTGGAGCACCTGTGCGCGGCGGGTCAGGCGGAGCTCCGCCCGAAGTACGGCACCGCTGGTCGGCCCGAGCACCGCTACCGCTGGACTGGTTGATTTGTTATTCATTTTTGGGTGTCGGTTGACCGGTGTGGTCTAGGGTTGCGGGAGGTGGAAGCTGCGAAGCAGGAGGAGACGGAGGCCGTGCGGAACGCCGGAGCGTCTGTGGACCCGCCGACGGACCCCTTTGAGGCGATACCGCTTCCCTCACGTCCCGTCCCGCCCGGTGCCCGTGATCCACGCCTTCCTCCGGGAGCACCGGGCGGCCGTTCCAAGGACGGCTCGCGCCTCCCCCCGGGAGTCTCGCCCGACATCTTCGGCCCCACCGGTTTCGGCGGTCCCGCCGCACCGGCCCGCGGGGCGACGGCGCTTCCGCCCGTGGCACAGCCACCGCAACCCTGGCAGATGGCGGCTCCACCCGAGCCCTCGTTCCGGCGAGACGAGCCCACGCTCGTCCCCGGTGGCGACGGGGGGTTCCCGCAGCCCAGCGGCCTCCGTTACGAGGAGCCCTCCCCGGGGCGGCGCAAGGGCCGCAGGATCGCCCTGATCATCCTCGCCGTGCTGTTCGTCGCCGCTCTCGCCTACGCGGTGCCCGCGGTCGTCATGTCCGGCAAGATGCTGCCGGGCACCACGGTGCGGGGTGTCGAGATCGGCGGCCTGACCGCGACCGAGGCGGCCGACAAGCTCAGAGACCGGCTGGCGGGTGAGGCCTCGGAGGAGATGACCCTCCTGGCCGCGGGCAAGCGCTACGAATTCGACCCGGGCAAGGCGGGTCTGGAGTTCAACGTGGTCGACACCATCGACCAGGCGCCCAGCGACTTCCCCAGTCCCGCCGAGGTATGGCGGGCCTTCACCGGCACCACCGAGCTGGAGCCCAAGATCTCCTCCGACGCCGAGGCCATGAAGACCGCGGTCGCGGGCCTGGCCAAGAAGATCGACCTCAAGGTCCGCGAGGGTTCGGTCACGTTCGAGGGCGTCAAGCCCGTCGTCGTGACGCCCCGCGACGGCAGGGAGCTGGAGAGGGAGGCCGCGGTCGCCGCGATCACGGACGCCTTCCTCGGCCCGGCGAAGGAGGTCAGGCTTCCGGTCTCGGTGATCAAGCCCAAGGTCGGCGCGGAGACGGTCAAGAAGGCCGCGAACGACGCGGGCAAGGCGCTGTCCGGGCCGGTCACCCTGACCTTCGCCGGCAAGCAGGTCCAGTTGCCGGTGGAGACCCTCGCCGCGCACCTGTCCTTCGAGCCGGACGGCTCCGGCGGCATGCGCCCGGTGTTCGACGCCAGGAGCGCGGTGGCCTCGGTGGAGGACAAGCTCGTCGATCCGGCGCTGGCCCCGCGCGACCCCACGTTCCAGATCGTCGCGGGCAAGCCGAAACTGGTGCCCGGCCGCAAGGGGAAGGGCGTCGACGACGAACGGCTCGCGGCCGACGTGGCCGAGATGGTCTCCCGTAACGGAGAACGGACGATCCCGGTGGCCATGGCCACGGTCCGGCCGCGGATGTCCGACGCCGAGGCGCGCAAGCTCGGCATCAAGGAGCGGATCAGCCAGTTCACCACGCCCTACGAGTGCTGCCCGCCACGGGTGACCAACATCAGGACGCTCGCCAAGCTGCTGGACGGTTACCTGGTCAAGCCGGGCGAGACCTTCTCGCTCAACGGCGTCATCGGCCAGCGCGACACCGCCCGCGGTTTCGTCCCCGCTCCCATGATCCAGGGCGGCAGGCTGGTCGACTCGGTCGGCGGCGGCATCTCCCAGTTCGTGACCACGATGTACAACGCGGTGTTCTTCGGCGGCCTTGAGGACGTCCAGCACATGGCACACGAGTTCTACATCTCCCGCTACCCCGCCGGACGGGAGTCCACCGTCTCCTGGCCCGAACCCGACTTCCGCTGGAAGAACGACTCACCGTACGGGGTGCTGGTGAAGACCTCCTTCGACAACAACGGGGTCACCGTCGCCTTCTGGAGCACCAAGCGGTACGAGATCGAGTCGATCTCGTCCGAGCGCTACAACATCACCCCGTTCAAGAGCGCGACCGACAGCGGCCCCGACTGCATCCCGATGGTCGGCCAGCAGGGGTTCACGATCGACGTCTGGCGTGTCTTCAAGCAGAACGGCAAGGAGATCAAGCGCGTCAAGGAGACCACGGTCTACCGCCCCGAACTCGACCTGAAGTGCGTGAGTGAGGCAAGCGAGGACGAGTAGTGGCTCACGGGCGTCGCGGTTGGATAATGCGGGGATGAAGATCTGGGTCCCCTCGAAAGCCGCCGCCGACGTTCTGTGTGATCTGCCCGAAGTGGAGTGCGCCGTCTATGACGGCACGGAGCCGGTGCCGGAGGGGGCGGAGCAGGTCGAGGTCTGGATTCCGCCGCTGACGCCGGTGGCGGGTCTCCCCGATCTGCTCGCCAGGATGACCGGCCTGCGGTTGCTGCAGACCGTCACGGCGGGTGTCGACGCCTACCGGCCGCACCTGGCGGAGGGGGTGACGCTGTGCAACGCCCGGGGAGTGCACGACGCGGGTACCGCCGAGTGGGCGGTGGGGGCCATGATCGCGGTGCTTCGGGAGTTTCCCGGATTCGTGCACGCGCAGCGGAAGGGCGAGTGGACCTACCACCACACCGGGGTGCTGGCCGACTCCACGGTCCTGATCGTCGGCTACGGCTCGATCGGTGAGGCACTGGAGCGGCGGCTCGACGGTTTCGAGGTGGACGTCGTCCGGGTGGCCAGGACCGCCAGGCCAGGTGTGCACGGCATGGACGAGTTGCCCGCCCTGCTGCCCGCGGCGGATGTGGTGGTGCTGCTCGTACCGTCCACCCCCGAGACCGCGGGCATGGTGGACGCGGATTTCCTGGCGGCGATGAAGGACGGCGCCGTCCTGGTGAACGCGGCCAGGGGGTCGGTGGTCGACACCGCGGCTCTCGTCGCCGAGCTGGGCGGCGGCCGGATCCTGGCCGCGCTCGACGTCACCGATCCCGAGCCGCTGCCCGAGGGGCACCCGCTGTGGAGCGCGCCGGGGGTCCTCATCACCCCGCACGTCGCGGGCAGCAGCCCGGCGTCGGTACGGCGCACGCTGAAGCTGCTCCGCTCCCAGTTGCTGCGCTACCTCGCGGGCGAGCCGCTCAAAAACGTGATCACGGGTTCCTACTGACCGGCAAAGGAATCCGGACTGTGGCTACCTCGTGACCTGCGGTGCGTACCGTCGGCAGGAGCGATTTGCATCGCCCGCGCGGTTATCAGATCGGTGACGACTACGGCGTTGTCACTCCTCGCGCGGGCCGGACGGCCCACACTGGCCGTGTGCCGGTACGAGCGCCGAGGACGAAGAACGACGTGCTCGCGCCGGTGACACGAGCGCAGTGAGTAAGGGATGCTGCGGGAGCAGAGCACACTGAAACGACACCGATAGGCAGACGACATTGATCCGCTGGCGTGACCCCCGGGTACCGCTGACCGCCGCCGCCGTCGGCGTGGTGGGGCTCGTTGCCGCTCTTGTCAGCGGCGCTCCCGCCGTGGTCGTCGAGGCGGTGGCGGGCGTCGTCACCGCGGCGGCCGCCGCGGGTTCACTGTTCGCCGCGGCCTCCAGGGTGATCAGCAGGCGCAGGGCACTGGCCTGGCGCTGGCTGGCGGGCGGCTCGGTCACCTGGCTGCTCGGGGTGGGGGTGCGGCCGATCGCGGACGGCGCGCCGTTCGTGGTGACCTTCGCCGACCTGGTGCTGCTGGCCGGTACGGCCATGATCGCCGTCGGTACCGCGCTGTCGGCGGTCAGGCCCGCCCGAGGGCATGCCCTGCTGCGCGATCTCGCCGACTCCTACGTGTGCGCCGCCTCCATTCTGGTGATCATCTGGGTGACGCTGGTGGGGCCGGTCTACCGCGACGCCGGCGACGCGGGCAACGCCGCGGTCACCTTCGCCTCACCCCTGTTCTGCCTGATCCTCGCCTGCGTCGTGGGCCCCGCCGTGGTGCCGATCAGGCGGTCGGCCTGGCCGGTCGGTCTGGCGGCGCTGGCCGTGCTGGCCGCCGTCGCGACCTCGGAGACGACCACCGCGCTGGCTCGGGTGAGCGGCGACACGCCGTCGCTCACCTGGGTGTGGCTGGCCCCTGTCGCGTTCCTGGTGCTCGCCGTGGTCCCGTGGAGCGGGCGCGCGGAGCGACCGCCGGATCTGGAGGACGACGAGCCCCTCCTCCGCGAGAGCACGTCCTCGCTGATCGCGGCGGTGCCGCTGTTCCTGGTCGCGGCGGCCGCGGTCGTCGTGCTGCTGAAGGTGATCGGTGGTGGGGTACAGGGACCGCCGGTGGTGCTGGCCTCGGTGTGCGCGTCGATCGTCGCGGTCCTGCTGGTACGCATGTTCGTGATGCTGCTGGAGACCGGGCGGCTGCGCAGCCTGCTCCATCTCGGTGAGCGGCAGCTGCACGACCTGGCGGAGAGCGCCGGCGACGTGGTGCTGCTCTGCGACTACGACGGTGTGGTGCGGCAGATCGGCGAGGGGGTCGAGAGCACGTACGGATACCGCCCCGAGGAACTGGTCGGCGGGAAGATCTTCGACTACATCCACCCGGAGGACGTGCCGGGAATCCAGGGGGCGCTGAGCGCGATGAGCCTGGAGGAGGAGGCCGAGGAGGGGCCTGGCGCGTGCATGGTCGCCTGCCGGGTCCGAGCCTCCGACGGTACCTGGCGCCCCGCCGAGTCGGTCGCCACCCGGCACGTGCGCGGCGAGGGCCTGCTGCTCGTCACCACCCGCGACATCAGCGACCAGGAGGCCCTGCGCAGCCAGGTCGCCCACCTGACCTTCCACGACGGGGTGACGGGCCTGCCCAACCGGGCCTACTTCGAGGAACGCACCCGCGAGGTGCTGGGCCGTCCCGGCGCGAGCAGCGTCGCCGTGGTCTTCCTGGACCTGGACGGTTTCACCGCGGTGAACGACTCGGTCGGCCACGCCAGCGGCGACTACCTGCTCGGCCAGGCGGCCAGGAGGCTCCGCGCCACCGTGCGGACCGACGACACCCTGGCGCGCTGGGGCGGAGACGAGTTCGCGGTGCTGCTCGAGGCGGTCGACGCCCAGACCGCGGTGGACCTGGCCGAGCGACTGGTCCGCACGGTCTCGTCCGAGCCGTTCCGGGTGGCCGACCGTGACATCGCGCTGACCGCGAGCGTCGGGGTGGCCTTCGCGGCCGACGACGTCTCCTCCGCCGACCTGATCCGCAACGCCGACGTGGCGATGGCCAGGGCAAAGGAGCTGGGCGGGCGCAGGGTCGAGGTGTTCGCCGCGCACATGCACGCCGACGTGGTACGGCGCCTGGAGCTCGCCGCCGACCTGCAGCGGGCGCTGCTGGAAGACCAGTTCGTGATCGAGTACCAGCCGGTGGTCGACCTGGCCACCTCGCGCGTCACCGCCGTCGAGGCACTGGTGCGCTGGTGTCAGGGGGGCGAGTTCGTACCGCCCGAGCAGTTCCTCGGTCCGGCGGAGGACACAGGCCTGATCGTGCCGCTGAGCGAGTGGATCCTGCGCGAGGCATGCCGGGAGGTGGCCACCTGGCGCGCCTCCGCGTGGGAGATCGGGCTCTCGCTCAACCTGTCCGCCCGGCAGATCATGGCGCCGCGTTTCGTGGAGACCGTCGAGTCCGCCCTGGTCGAGAGCGGGCTGCCGCCCAGCGCGCTGACCCTGGAGGTCATCGAGGAGATGCTGGTCGAGGACGCCGAGCAGACCATCACCCGGCTCTCCGAGCTGCGCACCCTCGGGGTCCGGCTGGCCATCGACGACTTCGGCACCGGTTACGCCTCGCTGGCGCTGCTGCGGCAGCTCCCGGTCGACATGATCAAGATCGACCCCTCCTTCGTGTCCGGGCTCGGTTGCGACGAGACGCTGACCCTGCTGACCCGTACGATCGTGCGGCTGGGCCACGACCTGGGGCTGATCGTGGTCGCCGAGGGCATCGAGCGGCCCGAGCAGTTGGAGTTGCTGCGCGAGATGGGCTGCACCCGAGGCCAGGGATTCCTGGTGGCGCGCCCGATGGCCGCGCGCGGCGTCGACTCGCTGATGCGCACCAGCCTCTCCAGCCTGGGGACTCACGCGTGACCTCACATCTCGGACTCTGAGATATCTGTCCCATGAATTTGACGTGGAGCCACTCCGTCGGCCAAGGTGGAGGCATGCAGATTGACCGTGGGATTCTTGTAGTACTTCACCGGCGCGCAGGTCGCTGAGCGAAGTACTCTGACCTGCGCGCCGCCCCAGCTCCGCCGATCAAGCGGAATGGGGCATTTTTTATGCCATTAAGCATGTTCAGCCACAAGGAACGAGCCGATGACCGAACAGATGACAGGAGCCCAGGCCCTCGTGAGGGCGCTGGAGCACGTCGGGGTCGACACTGTGTTCGGGATCCCGGGCGGCGCGATTCTCCCCGCCTATGATCCGCTCTACGACTCGACCAAGGTCCGGCACGTGCTTGTACGGCACGAGCAGGGCGCGGGGCATGCGGCCCAGGGGTACGCGCAGGCCACCGGCAAGGTCGGAGTCTGCATGGCCACCAGCGGTCCCGGCGCGACCAACCTGGTCACCCCGATCGCCGACGCCTACATGGACTCGGTCCCGATGGTCGCGATCACCGGTCAGGTGGCCAGCGCCGCCATCGGCACCGACGCCTTCCAGGAAGCCGACATCTCCGGCATCACCATGCCGATCACGAAGCACAACTTCCTGGTCACCGACCCGAACGACATCCCCAGGACGATCGTGGAGGCATTCCACATCGCCTCGACCGGGCGCCCGGGACCGGTGCTGGTCGACATCGCCAAGGACGCGCTCCAGGCGAAGATGACCTTCGAATGGCCGGTCGTCATGCAGCTGCCCGGCTACCGGCCGGTGACCCGGCCGCACTCCAAGCAGATCCGCGAGGCGGCCAAGCTCATCGTCGAAGCCGGAAGGCCGGTGCTCTACGTGGGCGGCGGCGTGCACAGGGCCGGCGCGTCGGCGCAGCTGCTGGAGTTCGCCGAGCTGACCGGCATCCCGGTGGTCACCACCCTGATGGCGCGGGGCACCTTCCCCGACAGCCATCCGCAGCACATGGGCATGCCCGGCATGCACGGTTCGGTGTCGGCGGTCGGCGCGCTGCAGAAGGCCGACCTGATCATCGGACTCGGTGTCCGCTTCGACGACCGTGTCACCGGAGACCTGTCGACCTTCGCGCCGTACGCGAAGATCGTCCATGCGGACATCGACCCGGCGGAGATCTCCAAGAACCGGCACGCGGACGTCCCGATCGTGGGCGACTGCAAGGAGGTCATCTCCGACCTGATCGCCGCGGTGCGCGGTGAGGGACGCAAGGGCGACTACGCCGACTGGTGGACCGCGCTCAACACCTACAAGGCGACCTACCCGCTGGGCTACACCGAGTTCGAGGACGGCTCCCTCGCCCCGCAGTACGTGATGGAGCGGCTGGGAGCGATCGTCGGCCCGGACGCGATCTACACCGCAGGGGTCGGCCAGCACCAGATGTGGGCCGCCCAGTTCATCGGCTACGAGAACCCCGGCACGTTCATCAACTCCGGCGGCGCGGGCACGATGGGCTTCTCGCTGCCGGCGGCGATGGGTGCCAAGATGGGCCGGCCCGACACCACGGTCTGGGCCATCGACGGTGACGGCTGCTTCCAGATGACCAACCAGGAGCTCGCCACCTGCACGATCGAGGGCGTGCCGATCAAGGTCGCGATCATCAACAACGGTAACCTGGGCATGGTCCGGCAGTGGCAGACGTTGTTCTACAACGAGCGTTACTCCAACACCGACCTGCAGACGGTCCGCCGCATCCCCGACTTCGTCAAGCTCGCCGAGGCATACGGCTGTGTGGGACTGCGGTGCGAGCGCCCCGAGGACGTGGACGCGACGATCAAGAAGGCCATGGAGATCAACGACGTGCCGGTGGTCGTCGACTTCGTGGTGCACCAGGACGCCATGGTGTGGCCGATGGTCGCGGCCGGGACCAGCAACGATGACATCAAGTTCGCGCGCGACATGGCGCCGGTCTGGGACAGCGAGGACTAGGCATGAGCAGGCACACGCTCTCCGTGCTGGTGGAGAACAAGCCCGGCGTGCTCGCGCGCGTCGCGTCGCTGTTCAGCCGCAGGGGGTTCAACATCGACTCGCTGGCGGTCGGGCCGACCGAGCACGCGGACATCTCCCGGATGACCATCGTGGTCAGCGTCGCCGACCTGCCGCTGGAGCAGGTCACCAAGCAGCTGAACAAGCTCGTCAACGTGCTGAAGATCGTGGAGCTCGACCCGGCGCAGTCGGTGCAGCGCGAGCTCACACTGATCAAGGTGCGGGCCGACGCCGACAACCGCTCCAGCGTGCTGGAGCTGGTCAACCTGTTCCGGGCGCGCTGCGTCGACGTCTCCTCGGACGCGGTGACCATCGAGGTCACCGGCACGCCGGACAAGCTGCAGGCCTTCATCAAGGTCCTTGAGCCGTTCGGCATCAAGGAGCTCGTCCAGTCGGGCATGGTGGCCATCGGCCGCGGCGCCCGTTCCATCACCGACCGTTCTCTCCGGGCCCTGGACCGGACCGCGTAACGCACACGAGAAACCCGAAAGGTTAAGCAAGTGACTGAGATCTTCTACGACGACCAGGCCGACCTGTCGATCATCCAGGGCCGGCACGTCGCCGTTCTGGGATATGGCAGCCAGGGCCACGCCCACGCGCTCTCGCTGTGCGACTCCGGGGTGGACGTCCGGGTCGGCCTGCCCGAGGGTTCCAAGAGCAGGGAGAAGGCCGAAGCCGACGGCCTGCGGGTGCTCACGCCCTCGGAGGCCGTCGAAGAGGCCGACCTGACCATGATCCTCGCGCCGGACCACATCCAGCGCCACCTTTACGCCGACCACGTGGCCCCGAACCTGGTCGAGGGCGACGCGCTCTTCTTCGGGCACGGCCTGAACATCCGCTACGGCCTCATCGAGGCGCCGGAGGGTGTGGACGTGGCCATGGTCGCCCCCAAGGGCCCCGGTCACCTCGTGCGCCGCCAGTACACCGCGGGCCGCGGCGTGCCGTGTCTCGTCGCGGTGGAGAAGGACGCCAGCGGGAACGCCCTGGACCTCGCCCTGTCGTACGCCAAGGGCATCGGCGGCACCCGCGCCGGCGCGCTGAAGACGACCTTCAAGGAGGAGACCGAGACCGACCTGTTCGGTGAGCAGGCCGTGCTCTGCGGCGGCGTGTCCGAGCTGATCAAGGCCGGTTTCGAGACCCTGATCGAGGCGGGCTACCAGCCCGAGGTCGCCTACTTCGAGTGCCTGCACGAGATGAAGCTGATCGTCGACCTGATGTACGAGGGCGGCATCCACAAGATGTACTGGTCGGTCTCCGACACCGCCGAGTACGGCGGCTACTCCCGCGGCCCGCGCGTGGTGACGCAGGAGACCAAGAAGGAGATGCAGCGCATCCTCGCCGAGATCCAGTCCGGCGAGTTCGCCAGGGAACTGGTGGAGGAGTTCGACAGCGGCCAGAAGAAGTTCACCGCCTACCGCGAGGAGCTCGCCGAGCACCCGATCGAGAAGACCGGTGCCAAGCTCCGCCCGATGATGAGCTGGCTGAAGTAGGGGCCGCCCGCACCGGGCACCCCGTACTCAGGCACCCCGTACGGCCCGCGCCCCCGCGACGAGTTCAC
>NZ_JBFAOJ010000151.1:0-13142 GCF_040675205.1 Streptosporangium sp. NPDC049644
CCGAGCTCCGACGGGGGCCCCGGCGGCCCCCATTGGGTGAGGAGGTCTGGGGTTCGAATCCCCATAGCTCCACTCCTCACCGAAGGGCGGCCAGGCGGCCGCCCTTCGGTGTTTCTCCGGGCGAATCGCTCTCAGCCGAGCTCGTAGTCGAGGTGGAAGGAGTGGGCGCTGTCGTCGTTGACGATCTGCCCTCCGCCCCGGATGCCCAGTAGTTCCCCGGTGCCCGAGTCGGGCAGGATCGTCCAGCTCAGCTCCGACTCCGTGGCGTGCGCCGTGGCCGTGTGGTGGAGCACGAAGGTGCCCTTGCGGCCGTGCGCGGTGCCGGTGAAGCGCTCGAAGCCCGCGTAGGCCGCCGATGTCTCGACCTGGGCGATCGCGGTGATGATGTCCGTGGTGCTGGTGCCGGCCAGGTCGCCGTCGAAGGTCTTGGTGATGTGGACGCGGGAGAGCGTGGCGCCTTCGGCCTCGTCGTAGGGATGCGGATCCCAGCTGTCGATGGTGAAGGTTCCGGTGGCACGAGGCATATGTGGGCTCCCTCTGGAAGTCTCGGCTCTTGTGCTCACCCTGGCACCCGTACCTGTCATCTAATGACAGATATGGGGCCCTCCATCCATGGCCGCGGCGGCGAGGAGGGAACACCCTAGGAAAGGCGCCATTTGTCCATGTTCCAGGTGATGGTCGACTGCGCGGGGTTCGGGACGACATTCTGGAGCGTCTCGTCCCACGCGCTGAGTCCCGGATGCTGGAACAGCGGGATGGTGGCCAGGTCGTCCCAGAGTCGCTTCTCGATCTCACCGATGATCGGGTCCTGGGCGGCCAGGTCGACGGTCGAGTTCAACTCCTTGATGAGGAGGTCGACCCGCCTGCTGGAGTAGCAGCCGTTGTTGTTGCCCTTGCTGTGGGCGTCGCACTTCTGCGGCGAGGTGAAGCTGGAGGCCCAGCCACTGACCAGGGCCGAACCCGACCAGGCGAACAGCGCCACGTCGTAGCCGTTGGTCGGCATCACGGTGCCCAGGAAATCCTCGGAGCCCTTGTCGACGACCTTGAATCCGGCCTTGTTGCAGGAGTCGATGATGAGCTGCACCGCCGCGGTGCGGCGCGGGTTCGGGGTCTGGTAGCCGATGTTGACCTCCAGCCCCGTCTGGCCGGCTTTCCGCAGCAGTTCCCTGGCCCCCGCGATGTCCTGCCGCATGTACACGTCGGCGCTGCCGCTGGCGGCCACGACCGCGGCACTGTTGGCCTGGAACGGGGCCACGGTGCGAACCTGCAGGGGCCTGGCCGCGGGGGCGACGGGCTTGATCAGATGGTCGACGATGAGCTGCCTGGGCACGCATCTGGCGAACGCCTCGCGCAACCTTCTGTCGCGGAACGGGCTGGAGTGGAAGTTGAAGTCCAGGTGCTCGTAGGTGTACTTGTCGGAGGCGCTGACCTTCACCCCCCGCAGGGACTGCAACTGCTTGAGCACCTCGGGTCCCGGCTGGGGCTCGACGATCTGGACCTCGCGGTTCTGCAGCGCCTGCGCCTGTTCGTCGAGGGTGATGAAACGCTCGACGATCGTCGGAGTCGCGGCGGGGGTGCCCCACCACCTGTCGTTGGCGATGAGGGTCAGCCGCTGCCCGGCGTCCAGCTTGGAGAGCTTGTACGGTCCCGAGGAGGGGATCAGCCTGGCCTCGGGCAACCTGCCCTCGGAGACCCAGCCGTCGTTGAAGAACTTGATGCCCTCGGCGAGCTTCTTCGAGTCGGTGTTCTTGACCGCCGCGATGAAGTCCTCCTCGGACAGGCCGTCCTGCTCGGCGACCACGTGGGCCGGCAGCATCTCGGTCGCGCCGGGGCCGCCGGCCACCCAGTCGGCGAACGGCTTGTCGTAGACCAGGGTGAACTCCTTGCCGCCCTTCTCGCAGTCGGGGATCTCGGTGTCCTGGACGCCGTTGGTGTCGGCTGAGGCGAAGCCCTTGACCTTGCCGGACCGGAAGGCCCACCACAGCATGACGTCGTCGCAGTCGATGGGGGTGCCGTCGGACCAGACCGCCTTGGCGTTGATGGTGTACCTGACGCTCAGCGGGTCGTCGGAGATCTTCTCGTAGGTTCCGAAGTCCTTGTCGGGGACGATCGCGCCCTTGTCACCGTAGAACCAGAAACCCGTGAGCACCCGCTGCAGGGGCGCCGCGTTGCGCGTGGCGTTCTCGGCGGTGGTGTTGTTGTTGTAGGAGTGGAACTCCTGTTCGTACGCGTAGGTGATGGTCTCGGCCGGTTGGCTCGGCTCCGAGCCCGATGCCGTCGGGTCGTCCGTCGGATCGGCGCTCGCGCAGGCGCCGAGCAGGAGCGAGCCGCACGCCAGCAGTGCCAGGAACCCTGCCGACCTTCGCCTGTGGAACACGGCACCACTCCTTCGATCGCCCGTTCTCCGGCCGGTCCCGTATCGGCCCCGTGGAGCGCGAGTGTCGTCGCTCCCTGGTGGCCGCGCGGGATCGGAGACCGGCCTCGCGTCTCTCCGTGACCATGCCGGATGCGAGACCCCAGTTGACGAGAATAGAAAAAACAGAACCTTTGAGCGAATTCTCCCAGTATGTGAGATGGCCATTACCGAGCTCTCGGTGTGCCCGCGTACGGAAGGGCGCTCGCACAGGGAAAAGCGGCGGTAATCCGGAGGGAACATGGCCCGATCCTTGTGGATATTGGCACTCGGGCCACTCGCGCGGAGTGTTTCGCCCCCCGATTATGGGGCGCATGACAACGACTCTTCGGGCGCCCGAACGTAAGCTGCACCGCGCCTGGATCGTGGCGGGAGTCGCGTTCGTGGCCATCCTCGGCGCGGCCGGGTTCCGGGCGACGCCCGGCGTGCTGATCACACCGCTCCAGGAGGAGTTCGGCTGGTCCCGGGGCACCATCTCGCTGGCCGTCTCGGTCAATCTCATGCTCTACGGGCTGACCGCGCCCTTCGCGGCAGCGCTCATGGACCGTTTCGGAATGCGCAGGGTCGTGACGTACGCCCTGCTGCTGGTCGCCGCGGGCAGCGGGTTGACCATCCTGATGAACGCCCCCTGGCAGCTCGTCCTGTGCTGGGGTGTCCTGGTCGGCCTCGGCACCGGTTCGATGGCCCTGGTCTTCGCCGCGACCCTCACCGAACGCTGGTTCGTCCGGCACCGCGGCCTCGTCACCGGTGTGCTCACCGCGGGCGGCGCCACCGGGCAGCTCGTCTTCCTGCCCGTCCTCGCGCACCTGGCGGCCGACAGCGGCTGGCGGTCGGCCGCCGTCACGGTCGCCGTCGCGGCTCTGGCAGTGGTCCCCCTGGTCTGGTTCCTGCTGCGTGACCGGCCTGAGGACGTGGGCACCACGGCCCTGGGCGCCGACCCCGCCGCACCCCCGGCCGTGCGGCCCGCGCGGACCGGTGGTGCCGCCTCGCGGGCCCTCGGCGTGCTACGGAGTGCCGCGCGCACGCGCCCCTTCTGGCTGCTCGCAGGGGGGTTCGCGATCTGCGGGATGAGCACCAACGGCCTGGTGGGCACCCATTTCATCCCCGCTGCCCACGACCACGGCATGGCCGAGCCGGTCGCCGCCGGGCTGCTCGCGCTGGTCGGGATCTTCGACGTGGTCGGCACCGTGGCGTCCGGGTGGTTGAGCGACAAGATCGACTCGCGCGTCCTCCTCGGTGCCTACTACGGGCTGCGGGGCCTTTCGTTGATGGCCCTGCCAAGCCTGTTCGGGGCCACCGCCGAGCCCAGCATGCTGGTCTTCATCATCTTCTACGGCCTCGACTGGGTGGCCACGGTCCCGCCGACCGTCGCCCTGTGCCGCCAGATCTACGGTCCCGACGGGGCCGTGGTGTTCGGCTGGGTCTTCGCCTCCCACCAGATCGGCGCGGCGGTCGCCGCGGTCGCCGCGGGAGTCACCCGTGACCACTTCGGCGCCTACGATCTCGCCTGGTACGCCGCGGGGTTGCTCTGCTTCGCCGCCGCGATCATGTCGGTGGTCATCACCAGGAAACAGGCGTCTTCGAAGGTCTGATCTCCTCCCTGTCCCGAGGGGACGGGCGGCCAGGCCACGACCACCGGGTGGGTCGATGTGGAAGGTACTCGTTCCCGAAGTGTGATGGGGATCCCGCACAGGAAAACCGGATTTGTCGTACGCTCCCGATCGTGCTCGATGGGTTGGGTGGGACTCAGGGGACCCGGGAGACGGGTCCCACGCCGACATATGTGACCGCCGAGGCGGAGACGTCGGAGTTGCCGAAAATCGTGGTGAAGAGCTCCCCGAAACCGTCGGACTCACCGGTGAAGCGGTCCCGTATCGGCGACCTGCCGATGCGAGTGATCTACCGCATCCTGGCCGTGGGCGTCGCACTGGTCCTGGCCGCCGTCGCGGCCGTGGTCGGTTTCATCTCCTCGGGCTCCTCAGATCAACCGGGCGGGGGAAAGACGGGGCAGATCGCCGCGCCATCTGCCGCGCCACCCTCGCCCGGTCCACCCTCGCCGGAGCCGTCGGCCTCGGTGTCGGCCTCGGTGTCGGCCTCGGTGTCGGCCTCGGTGTCGGCGTCGGCCTCGGCGTCGGAGCAGGCGTCCCCGTCGGAGAGTCCTGCCGAGACGGCCGATCCGTCCCCCTCGCCCGAGGACTGGGAGCCGGCACCCGACCGCAGCGCCGTCATCGCGGCCCTCGCCGACCCCCGGGTGCCCGAACTGCCGCGTGACAAGCGGCTCGGCCGGCTCCCCGGCAAGGCGTACAAGAGCAAGCGCCGCATCGAGGACGACAGGTCGGGGGTGTCGCTGATTCGTTTCGGCAAGCCCTGGAAGGTCTTCGGCGCGTCGCCGTTCTCCACCAAGCAGGTGCTGCCCAAGGTGAAGGGGATCGCGCACAGGGCGATGCTCGTGAGCTGTCCGGTGCCGATCCTGGTACAGCGAAAGGCGAAGGACACCGCGCTGCTGGCGGCCCGGTGGACACTCAACCACCACCCCAAGGGCAGCAGGATCGGGTGGGTCGCCTCGCAGCCGATCAAGGACGGCTGGCTGCTCGCCTACCGGGTGAAGTACAAGATCAAGAACAAGGCGCGTTCCTCCATGGCCGCCGTCGCCGTGGTCGAGGCTCCCGGCTCCAAGCCCGCGATGCTCTTCGTGACGATCCCCGACACCCAGGGCAAGCGCTGGCGTGATATCAACACCGCGGTCTCCTCCCTCAGATTGAAGTAAGCCCATCTGGGCAGGAATCGCTATATCTATGTGATCTGGTGAAACTCGGGGGAATTTCACGGCAAGCCGCTCCATCGCCACACGCGACGGCCTCCCGTCCGCTCGCCGGGCGCGAGGTTCCGGGTTCGGGGCGCAGGCGGAGGACGGCCTCGGTTCGAGAGCCCGGACCGAGCCGGGTGCCCCGGGTGTCCGACCGGGCAGGCTCCCCCAGCCGTCGAGGGGGAAGTCTTGAAGCGACCGGCGTCTCGGGAGCGCAGGGGGCCTGACCAGGACACGGCCGACGAGCAGCGCGGATCCAAGCCCTGGCGGTCCGAGGGACTGCCCGACGGGCCGCCCGCCCCGCAGCGTCCGAGGATCAACTGGGTGCGTTTCCTGGTGACCATGTTCATCGTCTACGCGGGCTTCTTCATCGTCTCCTCGTTCTTCGGCGAGGCCACCGAGCCGATCTCCTACACCCAGTTCACCGATCAGGTGCGGGCGGGGAACGTCAAGGACATATACGCCACCGGTACCTCGATCCAGGGCACCCTCAAAAAGCCCGCCCGTGACCCCGACAGCGGCAACGCCGAGTACGACAGGTTCTCCACCGAGATACCGGTCTTCGCCGACCAGGCCGCCCTCTACCGGCAGCTCACCGCGACGGGCGTGAAGATCAAGGCCGAGCCTGTCGGCGGCCGGAGTTTCCTGTCCAACCTGCTGCTCTCCCTGCTGCCGGTCCTGCTGCTGGCGGGGCTGTGGATCTGGTTCATACGGCGCTCGGCGTCCGCGATGGGCGGCGGGATGGGCGGCCTCGGCGGGCTCGGCAGGTCGAAGGCGGCCAAGCCGGTGGAACCGGCCAAGGTCCGGGTCGACTTCGACGACGTCGCGGGCATCGACGAGGTGGAGAACGAGGTGGCCGAGGTGGTCGACTACCTCAGGGACCCCGACAAATACCGGAGGCTGGGGGCGAAGCTGCCCAAGGGGGTACTGCTCACCGGGCCACCGGGCACCGGCAAGACACTCCTCGCCCGCGCCGTGGCGGGCGAGGCGGACGTGCCCTTCTTCTCGGCGAGCGCCTCGGAGTTCATCGAGATGATCGTGGGGGTCGGCGCCTCGCGGGTGCGCGAGCTGTTCGACGAGGCCCGCAAGGTCGCGCCGTCGATCATCTTCATCGACGAGATCGACGCGATCGGCAGGGTCCGCGGCGGCAGCACCATCGGTGGCCACGACGAGCGCGAGCAGACTCTCAACCAGATCCTCACCGAGATGGACGGCTTCACCGGCTCCGAGGGCGTCATCGTGATCGCCGCCTCCAACCGGGCGGAGGTCCTCGACCCGGCGCTGCTCCGTCCAGGCCGGTTCGACCGTACCGTCGTGGTGTCGGTGCCGGATGTCGAGGGCCGGCTGGCGATCCTCCGGGTCCACAGCAGGGGCGTCCCGCTCGCCGCCGACGTGGACCTGGAGCGGCTGGCCAGGACCACCCCCGGCATGACGGGCGCCGACCTGGCCAACCTGGTCAACGAGGCGGCGCTGCTCGCCGCCAAGCGCGGCCACGACAAGGTGCGCACCCCCGATTTCGCCGACGCGCTGGAGAAGATCCTGCTCGGCACGGCCCGCGCCGTCGTGATCCCGCAGGAAGAGCGCAGACGCACCGCCTACCACGAGGCCGGCCACGCGCTCCTCGGCATGCTCCAGCCCGGCGCCGACCCGGTCAGGAAGGTGTCGATCATTCCGCGTGGGCGGGCGCTCGGTGTAACACTCTCCACGCCCGACACCGACAAGTACGCCTACGACGAGAAATACCTGCGCGACCGGATCACCGGTGCCCTCGGAGGCATGGCGGCGGAACAGGTCGTCTACGGGGTGATCACCACCGGCTCGGAGAACGACCTGGAGCAGGTCACCGTGATCGCCCGCGGCATGGTCGGCCGCTGGGGCATGTCCTCCAGGATCGGCCCGCTGAGCGTGCTGCCCGGCGCCGGCGACGGCCAGCCCGCCGCCGCCCCCGACACCCTCGCCGCGGTGGACCAGGAGGTCCGGCGCATCGTGGACGAGTGCTATGAGGTCGCCCTGGCGGTCCTGGCGGAGAACCGTGAGCGCCTGGACGGCATCGTCGCGGCCCTGCTGGAGCACGAGACCCTCGGCGAGGCGGAGGCGTACGCCGCGGCCGGCCTTCCGCAGGGCGCCGCCCCCGAACCTCCCCCTCCGGGACCGCCTCCGCGACTCCCGCCCTCGCCCTCGCCCCGCACCTGACCTGCGAGCCGCCGCCCGGGTGCGCTGCCCGCGGCCGTTGACCGGAGGCCCGGCCTGCGCGGGCCCCCGCTCGCGGCGAGGGGACGGCCGGGGCCGCGCTAGGCTCGATCGGCGTGACCCAGATCGTTCTCGCCTCCGCGTCCCCCGCCCGCCTCACCCTGCTCCGCAGCGCCGGACTCGATCCCAAAGTGATCGTCAGCGGTGTGGACGAGGAGGCCGTCACCGCCGACAGCCCGAGCGAACTCTGCCTCGCGCTGGCCCGCGCGAAGGCGGCCGTGGTGGCCGAGAGCCTGACCGACGGTCTGGTCATCGGCTGTGACTCGGTGCTGGAGCTCGACGGCCGGGCCTACGGCAAGCCGTCCTCCCCGGCGGAGGCGGTCGCCCGCTGGCGGGGCATGCGCGGCCGCGAGGGCCGTCTGCTCACCGGCCACTGCGTGATCGACGCCGCGGACGGACGCGAGGTGGCGGAGGTGGGCGCGACGGTCGTGCGTTTCGGCACCGCCACCGACGACGAGATCGCCGCCTACGTCGCCACCGGCGAGCCCCTCCAGGTGGCCGGGGCCTTCACCCTGGACGGCCGCGGCGGCTGGTTCGTCGACGGCATCGACGGCGACCACGGCAACGTCCTGGGCATCTCCCTGCCCCTGCTCCGCCGCCTCTTCGCGGCGCTCGGCGTCTCCGTGTCCGGCCTCTGGCAGCGCGCCTGACCTACGGACCCGGTCCACGTCCGCTTCGTCGGCATCCGGGCGATGAGGAGCAGTCCCGGTTGACGGCCGATCCCGATAATCTTCCGCCATGGGTCATTTCCGCTCCTTTCTGGACGGCATCGGGTTCTTCTTCCAGGGACTGCGCTGGGTCGCGCGATATCCGCGCTGGTGGCTGTTCGGGCTGGTCCCGGCGCTGATCGCGTTCGTCCTCTACGCGGTCGGCCTCTACTTCCTCGGCAAGAACGCGCTGGACATCGCCGCGTGGGGCACGCCGTTCGCCGACGGGTGGGGCGAGGGGGCCCGCACCGCGCTGCGCGCGCTGGTCGGACTGACGCTCTTCGGTGCGGGGGTGGTCCTGGCCGTGGTGACCTTCACGGCGGTCACCCTCATCCTGGGCGACCCCTTCTACGAGAAGCTCTCCGAGAAGGTGGAGGAGACCTACGGGGAGGTGCCGACAGGGTACGAACTCCCGCTGTGGAAGTCGATCCCCCGATCCATCAGGGACAGCGTGGTCACCCTCGGCTGGCTGTTGCTGTTCACGATCCCGTTGTTCTTCCTCGGCTTCGTGCCGGTGCTCGGGCAGACGGTGGTTCCGGTGCTGGGCGCCCTGGTCTCCGGTTTCTTCCTCACGATCGAGCTGACCGCACTGGCCCTGGAACGCAGGGGACTGGCGCGCAAGAGCCGCTTCGGCCTGCTCCGCGCGAACAAGGCCCCCGCGCTCGGCTTCGGGGTCCTGCTCTTCCTGCTCTTCCTCGTCCCGTTCGTCGCGATCATCGCGATGCCTCCCGCCGTGGCCGGCGCGGCCATCATGGTCCGCACCCGCCTGACCCCGGCCCTCCTGCCGGCGGAGCGGACGGGATGAGAGGCGCCTGAGGAAGCGCCCGGGCGCCGGCGGTCGGGGCAGGGGCGACGGTGCTGAGGGGGACGGTCCGGTGATCGGGGTCAGCCCGGCTGTGGACGGCCGCACGCTCCGTCCACAGAAAGGAGTTCGGGCCGAAGGACACGGGAGCGGGTCCGGGAGGCTTCCGGCCATGACAACAGAGAGCCCGGACTCGCCCGAGTCCCCGTTTCCGCCCGCTTCCCGGCCTCAGCTCCTGCTCGGCTCCACCGAGGACATCCTGGGCGCGGTTCCCTACCTGCTGGGGTTCCATCCCGCGGAGAGCCTGGTCGTCATCGGCCTCACGGGCGGTCTGCCCAGGAGCAGGCTGCACCTCACCGTCCGATGGGACCTGCCCCTGGCGTCCGGCGGCCTCGGCGGCATCGTTCCGCTGTTCCGGAAGGAGGACGTCACGCAGGTCGTCATGGTCGGCTACGGTCCGGGCCCGCTGGTGACCCCGGCCATCGACGAGGCCGGCGCGCTGTTCCGCGGAGGCGGTCTCACCGTCGTCGACGCGCTCCGGGTGGAGGACGGCCGCTACTGGTCGTACGGCTGCGCACGGACGGACTGCTGTCCCGTCGAAGGTGTGCCGTACGAGCGGCGGGCCACCGTCGTCGCGGCCGAGGCGATCCTGCACGGACTGGTCGCGTGGCCGGACAGGCAGGCGCTGGAGCGCTCAGTCGACCCGGTCACCGGGTCCGCGCGGGTGGCCATGCGGGAGGCGACGGGCCGCCTCATGGCTGAGTTGAGCGGCAGGCTCGCCGGATGCCGTGACGCCGACGAGCTCGCGGTGGAGTTCGTCGCGGAGGGGGTGGCCAGGGTCCGCGAGGCGATCGCCACCTGCGCCTCGGGCGGCCGGCTCGACGACGACCAGGCGGCCAGGCTGGGGCTCGACCTGGCGGTGATCAGAATTCGCGACGAGGCGTGGGCACTGGTCACCGACGACGGTCATGACGCGCATCTCAAGCTCTGGCACGACCTCACCCGGAGGCTGGAGCCGAGGTTCGTGCCCCCGGCCGCCTCGCTGCTCGGCCTGGTCGCCTGGCGGCGGGGCGACTCCGCCCTGGCGGGCGTCGCCCTCACCCGGGCGCTCGAGGCCGATCCCGGATACTCGATGGCCCACCTGCTCATGCACGCGATCCACCACCTGGTCCCGCCACACGCCCTCAACGACAGGATGCCCAGCCCCGAGGAGTTGGATCAGGAGATGGGCAGCCCCAAGATGGCCTGGCTGCTCCCGATGGCCGCGTTGCTGGAAGAACCCGGTGGCCCCGCGCACGATGCGACCACCGGGTTCCTGGCTCAGCTCTCCGCGCGCTTCTGGCGCTCGTTGTAGGCCCTCATCCGGGGGGGATAGCCGGTCAGCTGCACGTCGTAGACGGGCAGGGCCAGGTCGCGGGCCACCTTGCGGATCACGGCGGGGGAACCGACCCGGCGCCGGGTCCATTCGCCGTCGTCGGCGACGGCCATCGCCGTGGTGTCGGTCGCGAATGTCTCCGGCTCGACGTAGAACTCCACGCCCCGGCGTGACTTCGCGAAGGCGATGAGCGCCTCGATGTCGGCATCGGTGGCGTCGCGGTCGAACTTGGCGATTTTCGGCCCGCGTTTGCGCCTCAACCCATAGCGATCTCGCCATCTCATGTCTCTTTGTATACCTCTCCTGCTCGATCCGCGGTGGAAGGCCAAGGGTCGGTTTCAGGGGCCTATAGGGGTTCATCCTGATATACCGGGCCGACAATCTGGACGAGCATTGAGGTCGAAGAGGCGACGAAAGGGTATCGGTCTCATGGCAGGCACAACGGCATCGGCGGGTCAGTGGCACGGGGGAGTGCCGGTGGGCGGTCCCGGGTCCGGTTACGCGGAGCTCAGGGTCGGCAACCAGGATCGTGAGCGGGTGGTCGAGCACGTCCAGGCCGCCTATGCGGAGGGAAGGCTCGACAAAGTCGAGTTCGACGACAGGCTGGAGCGGGCGATGACGGCCCGCGTGCACGGTGACCTCATGCCGATCATGAACGAGCTGTACGGTACGCAGCCGGTCCGGCCCGTGTTCCAGCCGGTCACACCCCAGGCGGCGTACGGCCACCGCGGGCACCTCGGCAGGCGGGGCGGCGACACCGGAGCGGAGCGTCTGGGCGCGGCGGCGGCGCACATGCTCCCGCTGGCCGGCCTGCCCATCCTCGGCCCGCTGGTCTTGATGCTCACCGCGGGCAAGACCTCGCCCTACATCCGGGCACACGCGGTGGAGGCTCTCAACTTCCAGCTGACGCTGATCGCGGCCACCATCGTGCTGGCGATCACGGTGGTGGGCGTCGTCCTGACGCCGCTGCTCTGGATCGGCGGCGTGGTGCTGTCCGTCATCGGTGGCGTCGCGGCGATGGGCGACGGAGACTTCCGCTACCCCCTCACGCTGCGCCTCGTGAAGTGACCCGGTGGAGGCCGGGAGGCGTCAGAGCATGAGGGAGCGGACCATGTCGACGGTGTCGGCCTGGTCCGCCGTCTTGTCGGGGCGATAGCGGATGACCCTGGCGAAGCGCAGAGCCATGCCGCCGGGGTAGCGGCTCGACTGCTGCACGCCGTCGAAGGCGATCTCGACGACCAGCTCGGGGCGGACGGTGACCGTCCAGCCGTCGGTGGGGCCCTCGGCGATGCCGAGGAAGCGGTCGGTCTGCCAGGCGAGCAACTCGTCGGTCAGGCCCTTGAAGGTCTTGCCGAGCATGACGAACCCGCCACTTCGCGGGTCGCGGGCGCCCAGATGCAGGTTGGACAGCCTGCCCTCGCGGCGGCCATGGCCCCATTCGGCGGCCAGGACGACGAGGTCGAGCGTGTGCCGGGGCTTCACCTTGATCCAGCCTGCTCCGCGCCTTCCGGCGGCGTAGGGCGTCAGGAGCGACTTGACCACCACGCCCTCGTGACCGCCCCTGATCGCGTCCTTGAAGAACGCCTCGCCGTCCGCGACGTCGCCGGTGACAAGGCGCGGGGTCACCAGCTCCGGGGGCACGGCCGCGGCCAGGGCCGCGTGACGGTCCGCGCCCGGCAGGTCGAGCAGGTCGGCGCCGTCGACCCGCAGCGCGTCGAAGAAGAAGACGCTCAAGGGGGTCTTGTCACGGGCTCGCGGCACGTCGGTGCGGCTGGACACGCGGCCGGAGGTGACCTGGAAGGGCTCGGGGCGGCCGTCGGGGCGTAGCGCGATGACCTCGCCGTCGAGAACCAGGTCGCTGGAGGGCAGGGCGCTCACTGCCTCGACCAGCTCGGGCACCTGGGTGGTGATGTCGTCGAGGGCGCGGGTGAAGACGGACACCCGGTCGCCGGAGCGGTGTGCCTGAACCCTGACCCCGTCGAGCTTCCACTCGACGGCGACCGGGCCGCCGAGCTTGCCGAACGCGGTCGCGACGGAGGTGGCGCTCTGGGCCAGCATCGGCGACACCGGCCGGCAGACCTCCAGGCGAAAGGCGCGCAGCGCCTCGACCCCGCCTGACAGGGCGGCGGCACCGACGGCGGGAAGCCAGCCGCGAAGCGTCAGCGCCCGCCTGACCTCGGCGGCCGGCACCCCGGCCGCCTTCGCCACGGCCTCGATCATCACCCCTTCGAGCGCGCCCTGGCGCAGCTCGCCCCTGAGCAGGCGTGACAGGAAGACCTGTTCCTGGCGGGTGAGGGCGCCGAACAGCTCGGCGACGAGCGCCCTGCGTGCGCTCTGCGAGCCGGGACCGGCCAGGGCCTTGATCCGGTCGAGGAGGTCGTGGACCTCGCGCAGGGTGGCGGTGGCGGCCAGCCGGGGCTCGGGCGGATCCTGCAGGCTCGTCCAGCCCACGCCGACGTTGCGCTGCGGCAGCTCTCCGGAGAGGTAGGCGATGGCGATCTCCGCCTCGTCCGGCTCGACCCGGCCGAGCAGCTCCGCGAGATGAGCGGTCTTCGCCAGCCGGGCGGAGCCGGCGGCCACGGCCGCCGAGGTGCGCGCGAGATCGATCAACAACACAGTGGCCAGCCTAAGAGCTGTAAGCGACATTTCGGTGAGAGGACGGCCTGCTTTTCACCGGAATCGCAGCGTGGGGCCCTGTCCTTCACGGTGGCGAGGAGCTGAGTCCCTGAAAGCATGCGCGAGAGCGGGGCGGGCGGGCCGCCCTTGTCACCGAAGAACGTCGGTGACAA
>NZ_JBFAOJ010000152.1:0-12942 GCF_040675205.1 Streptosporangium sp. NPDC049644
GGTCTGGTTACACCGGATGCAGGCCAGGGTGAGGTTGCTGATCCGGTCGGAGCCGCCCCGGCTGCGGGGGTGGATGTGGTCGAGGTTGAGCGGTACCCCGCTCGCGCCGCAGTAGGCGCAGGTGCGCCCCCATTTGGTCAGCAGGTATTCGCGGGCCTCGTACCCGGCGAGGGTGCCCTGCTGGTACTCCACTCCTTCCAACGGCTTGCCCGCCGAGAGGGTGTGGGTGTCGAAGGAGACCTTCTCCACGTGGACGGCGGTGACGGGCGCCCACCGGGTCAGCCGCGCCACCCATGACATGGTGGTCTCGACGCGGTGGCGCAGCGACGGCGCAAGCCACCCCTGGGGTCTGGTCCGGTTCAGGAACCGGGGCGCGCGGTGACGCAGGTTGCGTGACCTGCGGCCCCGACGCAGCGCGGCCCGCGCGCTGAGCCTGTCTCGGATCGCCGCGCCTCGGTGGTCGAGCTGAATCGAGTACCGTCCGGCCCGGCTTCCGCCGTGGCCGGTGAACACCGCCAGGCCGGTGTGCCTGGAGCCGGGGTCGATGCCGACCTGCACGCCTGCCACGGTGGAGTCGGCAGCCGACCGGTCTTTGAGGCGGATGACGAACGGTGTGTGACGCACCGCCACCGCCCGCCTGGCCGCCAGCAGGCGGCGGGCACGGGCAGGGTGACAGGGGTCGAGCGGGTGGCCGCGGGCGTCCAGGACGAACACGACAGGGTGAACCTCACGGTTCGCTCCCTCCGGCGCCGAGGCGCCCTCGGGGTGACGACGGTGCGGCGGTGCGGCCGGACCGATCTCCCCTCGCCCAGGTTGAACACCAGGTACCGCCGCCAGGCGGTGTCCGTGAGCCGTTTCGTGCCCACCCTCGGGCGTGTCTGCTCCCACGGATTCGAGAGCTTGGAGCTGAGGAAGCACCCCAAGGTCGGTCTGCAATCTTGTGTTCAACGTAGCCATCTGGATCACACCTCCAGTTCATGACGGCCAGGGCTGGTCAACGCGGGGCTTCAAAGCGCATCACCGCGCCTCAAGCCCCCTCCTTCAGGAGGGGGCCGTTGACCGAGTTCCTCCAGAGCAGCGCGAAGGAGATCAGATACAGGCTGAGCGGTGTGAACAGCCCGTCGTAGACGAACATGTAGAGCAGGGTGAGGATCATCACGAGAACCCCCGCCATGCCGATCGGGCTCCGGTCGCGCCAGTGGCGGCGGACGGCCCCGGCGAAGAACGCCACGTAGAGCACGGCCCCGGTGAAGCCCTGCGTGATCATCAGGTACCAGAGCTGGCCGTCGCTCCCCAGCGGTGGGTGGCCGCAGGTGGGACACCAGCCGCTCCTGCCGGTGGTGATCGTCCGGTGGTTGCCCGTGGCGTTCCTGGTGTTGCCGTAGCCGATGAGCGGTGAGGTGCCCGCGGCGGCGACGGTCGCAGACACGGTGAAGGCGCGGATGTCGTTGCTGTGCGGGCTGTCCAGCCGCTGGGCCACCATCGCCTGCAGCGGGCTGAGGGCGAACACCAGCGCCCCCGCGACCAGAGCCGAGCAGGCCGCGATGCGGGCCCGCGCGTTCAGGCGCACCAGGACGTACGCGGCGGCGACGCCGAGCCCGATCCACAGGCCGCGGTTGAGCGAGTAGACGACGGGGATCGCGGCCAGCACGGTCAGCGGGATCATGGCCAGGCGCCTGCGCGGGCCGCCGTACACCCACCAGCCGATCACGAACCAGACGAGCAGCACCGAGATGTTGCCGCCCCAGGCGTTGGCCCACTCGAAAGGCGCCTCCGGGCGGGGGGAGGCGTGGCCGAGGACCTTCTGCACCTGGGCGGCAGTGGGATGGATCAGGTTGTGGACGAAGGGGTTGCCGCTGATCCAGCCGGGGAGGATCAGCTCGACCGGTGAGGTGAACTCGGCGCGCGGGGCGAACACGCCCAGCAGGCCGCCCGCCACGGTCGTGACGAACAGCGCGCCGAGCATGCGCACCAGGGTGAGCTGGGGCAGCTCCTCCTCCGTCAGGTTGCCGAGGTAGAGCACCATGATCGTCAGTGACAGGTAGAGGCAGAGGCGCATCAGGTAGCCGGCGAGCCGCCCGGCGCCGAACTCGCCGTAGGTGCCCGGCGGCATCTCGCCGAGCATCAGCGCGCTGATCAGGTAGCCCGCCAGGAGCAGCAGCCAGAGCCCGAATCCGCGCGGCGCCCTGATCGGCCGCCTCCGCAGCAGGATCAGGGCCATCGCCGGGGCCATCACGACCACCGACAGGCCGCCGAAACCGAGCGCCCACCAGACTGGATATCCCACCAGGAGCGCGGCGATCGGCCAGGCGGCCGGACGCAGCCTCCTCACAGCCGATGTCCCCTCCGCCCGGCCGCGGCCTGCCGTCCGGATGGAAGGTTCCCGTGTGTTCCGGGTGCGACTCCGGTGTCCGGCGACTCCGGTGCGGCCCGGTCACCGCCCGCCAGGCCCGCGAGGGGCCGTTCGGCTCTCCTGGGGCGGGCAGCGCCGGGCTGTGCCGCGGACGAGATGTGCGGGGTCCGCGCGGGGCCGGACGGGAGATCGGGCGGTGGGGCGTCACCGCGGCCGACGAAGGCGCCGATCACTCGGACTCCGCGGTCGTTCAGGGTCCGTACGGCATCCCGCACCTCGCGCGAGGAGGTGCCGGGCACGGCGACCACGAGCACCGCACCCGCCAGGCCGCGGATCTCCTCGCCGCCGAGGGCGTCGAGACCGGTCAGCCGCCTGACGTCGGCGGTGGTCCGCAGGGTGGTGTCGAGGCGGTCACGGAGCCAGGCGACCCCGACCCCGCAGAGCAGTCCCGCCATGAGGCCGCTGCCCAGGTAGAGGGGCGGGCGGGGGGCGCTGGGGGCGGTGGGCGCCACCGCCTTGCTGATCACCGATCCGGGGGTGACGGCGACGGTCTTGAGGGCGTCGTACCTGGCGGTGAGGGTTTGGGCCTGGCGACCGAGGATGTCCTGCCGCTGGAGGGCGAGGGCTCGCTCCGTGGTGCCCCTGCTCAGCAGGGGGAGCGTGGTGGCGACCTTGGCGAGGCCCGCGTTGACCTGCCTCAGCTTGACCAGTACGGCCTTGAGCTGGGCCGTGAGCATCTGGGTGGACGAGTCTCGGCGCTGGGCCAGGTAGGCGAGGGCGTAGGCGCTCGCGCCCGAGGCGGCCGCCTTCGGGTCGGCGGCGGTGCAGGAGATCTCCAGGACCGAGGTGTTGGGCGGCACGGAGACCACGGCGGGACAGCCGGGAGCGCCGGACAGTTCGTGGGCCTTCGCCGCGACCACCGCGGACCGGGCGACCTGGGCCTCGGTGTCGAGGTTGAGCGGTTCGCGCTGGCGGTTGGTGACCTGGTTGGTCTGTTCCGGCGAACCGGTGGCGGTCACCAGGACCTGAGCGGAGGCGGTGTAGGAGGGCGGGACGAGCCGTAGCAGGACTGCGCCGGCACCGGCTCCGGTGAGGAGCAGGGAGCAGATGATCAGCCATCGGCGGCGGAGGAACGACGCGTAGTCCGCCAGGTCTCCGCCTGCGCGGCGGCCGGGGGTGTCCGGTGACGGGCTCATGTACGCGGGTGCCTCTCCGGCGAACAGACGTTGGGAACCCTAGGAACTATAGGTCGGCCGCCCATTTCCCCGAACCAATACACAAGATTTTCTTCGTGTCGATCCCGCTAATCACGATGAGATAACAGCTATTTATCCGACATTTCCCACCGGCTGCTCCGGGGCTCCGGCATGGGCCGGTAAAGTCGGGGGCGAGGCACGTCCAGGCGATGGGAAGGTGTTTCCGGTGATGGTCGAAGAATGCGTGCGCGCGACGGCTGTGAGGAACCGGTGCATCGGACAAATGCCACTATGGACATAATTCCGCGTATGGTAAGAATTGCCGGTTCGGCTGTCATCCTGGTGCTGGGACTGGGCACTCTCGGACTGGGCATAGCGGGGCTGAGCGGGCTCGGCCGGACCTCCAGCGCCTCGAAGACCTCCGATGCCGCGGGTGCCCGGCAGGCGCCGGGCACACCGGGCACGCCGGGCACACCGGGAACCTCGCCGGGGGCGGAGAGTCCCGGTGCGTCCCGGGAGCCTCGGACGTCCGCGCGCGTACCGGGTCCGGCGGGCGAGCGCCCACGGGCCGCCTGCGAGGTCACCGGCAGGCTCGTCCCCTCCTGCGGAGCATGGTGGGGCGTCGCACCGGAGATCTTCACCGGGAGGCCTCCCGAGCGGGCGCTGGCCAGAGCCGAGCGGCGCATGGGCCGCCCGGCCGACATCATGCACGTCTACCACCGGGGGGACGAGCTCTTCCCGACCTCCGCGGAGCGTGCCATCGCCCGCGATCCGGACGGCCGCAGGCTCCTGCTGGTCAACTGGAAGCCCTCCCTGGAGCACACCTGGGAGCAGATCGCGCACGGCGCGTTGGACGAGCGGATCGACCGGCTGGCCGCCCACATCGTGCGGACCTTCCCGGAGAAGTTCTTCCTCACGGTCCACCACGAGCCGGAGAACGACGTACGGGAGGCCCGCGGCGCGGGTATGTCCGCGGCCGACTACGCGGCGATGTTCCGGCACGTGGTGCGGCGCCTGCGGCACGGGGGCGTGACCAACGCCGTCACCGTGATGACCTACATGGGGGCGCCCAACTGGGCGTCGGAGCCCTGGTTCGAGAAGCTCTACCCCGGTGACGACGTGGTCGACTGGGTGGGGATGGACCCCTACGTCGACCACCGGGTGCACAGCTTCGACGGGCTGGTCAACAAGACCCGGCCCGACTTCCCCCGGTGGCCCGGGTTCTACCGCTGGATGAGTGGGCGCTTCCCGGGAAAGCCCGTCATGCTCGCCGAGTGGGGCGTCTTCGAGCGCCACGACCGGCCCGGGTTCAAGGAGTGGTTCTTCGCCTCGGTACGCGAGGAGATCCGCGACTACCCGCGGATCAAAGCCCTGGTCTACTTCGACTCGCCACGCGCCCCCCGGGGCGACACCCGCTTCGACACCACCCCCGGCGGCCGGCGGAGCTTCGCCGAACTCGCCCGCGACCCGTACCTCGACGCCGCCGTCCCCGCGGGCCGATCCTGACGTCGACGCGGGTCACGGGGCCGGGATCCGTCAGCGGATCCAGCCGCCCTGGATCAGCGGGTCGAGCACCTGGTGCACGGCCCGGTCCACACTGATGCCCGTGGTGTCGATCTCCAGGTCGGCGTCGTCCGGTTCCTCGTACGGGTCGGAAATGCCGGTGAACCCGGGAATGAGCCCCGCGCGGGCCTTGGCGTAGAGCCCCTTGCGGTCGCGGCGCTCGCACTCCGCCAGCGGGGTGGAGACGTGGACCAGCAGGAAGTCGGCGCCGACGGCCTCGACCATCGCGCGCACCTCCTCGCGGGTGGCGGCGTAGGGCGCTATGGGGGCGCAGATCGCCAGGCCGCCGTGCCTGGCGGCCTCGGCGGCGACGAAGCCGATGCGGCGGATGTTGAGGTCGCGGTCCTCCTTGGAGAAGGTCAGCCCCGCCGACAGCAGGTGGCGCACCACGTCGCCGTCGAGGTAGGTCACCGTGCGGCTGCCACGCTCAAGCAGCGCGTCGCGCAGCCCTCGGGCGACGGTCGACTTGCCGGAGCCCGACAGGCCGGTGAAGAAGATCACCAGCCCCCGCCGGTGCGGGGGCCCGGGAATCGTCACGGGTTCCGGGCCCGCCAGGTGCTCGGTCGCGCCGTAGGCCTCGGCCACGCGCTCGCGCAGCTCCAGGTCGATGGCGGGCTCCCTGGGCGCCAGCGGCACCACCGCCACGAGCGTGCCCTCCGGCAGCGCGTCACGGGCCTTGAGCGCGGCGCGGACCACCGCGGGCCCACCCTCGCCGTACGCCAGCGGGAGAAGCAGGATCGACGCCTTCAGCTCCTGCGCGGTCGCCACGATCTCGTCGAGATCGCCCAGCGGCCCGCGCATGGTGACGGCCAGGACCGCCTCCTGCTCGCCCACCTCCTCGCGGACCCGCGCCGGGGTGTGGCGGAGCCGGGCGAACGGCCCGTGCTCGGGGGCGTCCAGAGCCTCCACGGGACCGGCGACGAAGCCGTCCTCGCGCCCGGTGACGGTCAGCACGGCCAGTGCCGCGCCCTCGGGGTCGCGCAGGGTGATCCGGTCGCCGGGGGCGGCGGGGTGGTCGTCGGGCAGCGTGAGGGTGACCGGCGCGGGCCACGGCGTGCCGTCGGCGAGCGTGCCGTGCTCCTCCACGGAGTGCGCGTCGGCCGAGCTCAGAAAGCCGGTCAGCGGGCTGAGGGCGCCGGAGAGCAGCAGTTCGAGGTCGGCCAGCTCACGGGCGTCGGGGGTCCACTCGAAAGGCGCCGTCATCTGCTCCCGCTCCACAATCCTGATCGTCGGACTTTCCGGTCCCGCCTGCTCAGGATGGGCGCCCCGTCCGGCGACCCCGGCTCCACCGCTCCGGCGGATCTCAGATCAGCCGGGCGAAATGGCTCTGGGGATTGCGGATCACCATGGTTATCTCGTCGTGAGACGCGGGCCGGCGTCCCCTGGAGAGGACCTCCACCACCGAGCAGGCGGCGCGGGCAAGCTTACCGAGAGGTCCGTTGAGCGCGGGCCCGCTGCTGGCGGAGATGTCCTCGGTCACCATCAGCCCGCGCACCAGGCAGAAGGAGTGCATCCCCTCGCGCGAGGCGATCTGCTCGTAGACGGCGGGCAGCGGGCCCACCGTTCCCGAGGGGACGAACCTGCGCCACAGCATCCGCCGCAGCCTCGACGGCGCCAGCCGGTCGCAGGCTCCGTACGCCGAGGCCCGGTCGCGCATTCTGACCAGCAGCAGCCCGCCGGGGCGCAGACCGGTGAGCAGCCGGTCGAGCACCAGCTCGGAGTGTTCGATCCGCTCGAGCAGGAACGGCACGTAGACGACGTCGAACGCCCGCGGCGGCACCGGCACGGAGCGCAGGTCGCCCAGCGCCCACGAGTCCAGGTCCTTGCGGGCGGACGTGCTCTTACGCAACGCGGGCAGGTCCTCGTCGATCCCGATGACCCTGGCCTCCGCCTGCCCAAGGTCGAGCGGTTCCGGCCATCCGCACCCGGCGATCAGGACATCGAGCCGCCGACCGAGCTGGCTGGTCCACTGTTCCCTGACCCGCTGACTCAACAGGTCGTCTCGATCGACGACCGATCTCACCTCTGACATGTAACCGAGAGTAGTCAACCCGGCACGATTCATCTACATGGCGACGCCAACGCGTCGCGGTTCGGCCGCTCTTATCCGGCTCCTTCCCTCGTCGAGGCAGGCCGCTCGTTCCTCGCGACCTCCCTCTCCTCAGTCCAGTCGCCGGCGCGGCCTCACGGGTAGTCCCCCAAGGACAGGAGCATGAGGCACGTCCCCGGGGTGAGTCTTGAGGTGGGAGAATGGCGCGTTCCTTCTCCTAGTCCGGTCGCCGGCGCGGCCTCACGGGTTGTCGGCGACGCTGCGCGTCGCGGTGAGGCTGCTGGGATCCGGGTCCTTCCCTCGTCGTTCATCCGCTTCGCTCCTTCACTCCTCGGTCCAGTCGTCGGCGCGGTCTTATGGGGTGCGGGCGGTCCCGGGCGCCCGAAGGCCGGAGCACCGGCCCGCAATTCGGTAGCCTTGACCAGGTACCCCCCGTGTCCGTACGGCTCGGGGCTGTCGTGTTGCCGTCGTGGGGCTGTGGGCGAATCTGATGAGTCTTTCCGGACTTCTGGACCTTGTCGCCGGGGAGCCTGAGCTGGCTTCCCTTCTTCGGGATGTGCGCGAGGGCGACTCGTCCGACGTGTCGCTGGTCGCGCCGCCGGCGCTCCGCCCCTTCGCGGTGGCCGCGCTGGCCAGGGAGGGCGCGGAGAGGGCGGCCAGGACCGTCCTCGCGGTGACCGCGACCGGCCGCGAGGCCGAGGATCTCGCCTCGGCCCTCACCAGCCTCCTGGACGAGAGCACCGTCGCGGTCTTCCCCGCCTGGGAGACGCTCCCGCACGAGCGCCTGTCGCCGCGCAGCGACACCGTGGGCCAGCGCCTGGCGGTGCTGCGCAGGCTGGCCCACCCGGTCGAGGGCGACCTCTCGGCCGGTCCGCTGCACGTGGTGGTCGCGCCGATCAGGGCGCTGCTCCAGCCGATCGTGCGCGGCCTGGGCGATCTGCGGCCGGTGCGGCTGCGCGCCGGGGACGACGCCGACCTCGACGGCGTCGTCCACAGCCTGGTGGAGAACGGCTATCACCGGGTCGACATGGTGGAGAAGCGCGGGGAGGTCGCGGTCAGGGGCGGGCTGCTCGACGTCTTCCCGCCGACCCAGGAGCACCCGCTCCGGCTGGAGTTCTGGGGCGACACCGTCGAGGAGATCCGCTGGTTCAAGGTCGCCGACCAGCGCTCGCTGGAGGTGGCCGAGGACGGGCTGTTCGCCGCCCCCTGCCGGGAGCTGCTGCTGACCGCCGAGGTCAGGGAGAGGGCGAGGGAACTCGCCGAGACGCACCCTTCGCTGGCCGAGATCCTGGAGCAGCTGGCCGAGGGCGTGCCGATGGAGGGCATGGAGGCGTTCGCGCCGGTGCTCGCCGGGGAGATGGACCTGCTCGTCGACCACCTGGGGGAACGAGCGGCGATCTTCGTGTGCGACCCGGAGCGCATTCGCGGGCGCGCCGACGAGCTGGTGCGGACCAGCCAGGAGTTCCTGGAGGCGTCCTGGATCAACGCGGCCTCCGGCGGCGAGGCGCCGATCGACCTGGGCGGGGCGGCCTTCCGCACCCTGGAGGAGATCCGCGACCACGCGCGGCGGCTCGGCCAGCCCTGGTGGTCGCTCGCGCCGTTCGGTGTCGAAGGCGAGGGTGACGGTGCCCAGGGCGGCGGGCCGGACGGCGGGCTGGTGCTGAGGGCGCGCGAGGCGGAGGCGTACCGGGGCGACACCCAGCGGGCGCTGTCGGACATCAAGGGCTGGCTCGACTCCGAGCGGGTGGTCGTCCTGCTGAGCGAGGGCCACGGCCCCGCCGAGCGCATGGTCGAGCTGCTCAAGGGCGTCGACCTGCCCGCGCGCCTGGAGCCGGGCCTTGAGCGGATCCCCGACTCCAAGGTCGTCCACGTCACCACCGGCCTGATCGAGCACGGGTTCGTCACCCCGTCACTGGCCGTGCTGACCCACCTCGACCTGGTCGGCCAGAAGGCATCGACCAAGGACATGCGGCGATTGCCGTCCCGGCGCCGCAACATGGTCGATCCGCTCCAGCTCAAGGTCGGCGACAACGTCGTGCACGAGCAGCACGGCGTGGGCCGCTACGTCGAGATGGTGCAGCGCACCGTACAGGGCGCCACCCGTGAGTACCTGGTGATCGAGTACGCCAGGGGCGACCGGCTCTACGTGCCGACCGACCAGCTCGACGAGGTCACCCGCTACGTCGGTGGCGAGTCGCCCACACTCAACCGGATGGGCGGCGCAGACTGGGCCAAGGCCAAGACCAAGGCCAAGAAGGCGGTCAAGGAGATCGCCGGAGAGCTGATCCGCCTGTACTCGGCCCGGATGGCCTCGCCGGGACACGCCTTCGCGCCCGACAGCCCGTGGCAGCGCGAGATGGAGGACGCCTTCCCCTACGCCGAGACCGGTGACCAGCTTGAGGCCATCGACGAGGTCAAGCGCGACATGGAGCGCCCGATCCCGATGGACCGGCTGATCTGCGGCGACGTGGGCTACGGCAAGACCGAGATCGCGGTGCGGGCGGCGTTCAAGGCGGTGCAGGACGGCAAGCAGGTGGCCGTCCTGGTGCCGACCACGCTGCTGGTGCAGCAGCACATGTCGACCTTCGCCGAGCGGTTCTCCGGATTCCCGCTCAACGTCAGGCCGATGTCGCGGTTCCAGAGCGACGGTGAGGTCTCCGCGACCCTGGAGGGCCTGCGCGAGGGCTCGGTCGACGTGGTGATCGGCACGCACCGGCTGTTCTCATCCGAGGTCAGGTTCAAGCAGCTCGGCCTGATCATCATCGACGAGGAGCAGCGGTTCGGCGTCGAGCACAAGGAGGCCATGAAGCACATGCGCACCCAGGTCGACGTGCTGGCCATGTCCGCGACCCCGATCCCCCGCACGCTGGAGATGGGGCTCACCGGCATCAGGGAGATGTCCACGATCCTCACCCCGCCCGAGGAGCGGCACCCGATCCTCACCTTCGTCGGCCCGTACGACGAGAAGCAGATCGGTGCCGCGGTCCGGCGCGAGCTGATGCGCGACGGCCAGGTCTTCTTCGTCCACAACCGGGTGGCCAGCATCAACAAGGTCGCGGCCATGCTGCGTGAGCTCGTGCCCGAGGCCAGGATCGCCGTCGCACACGGCCAGATGCAGGAGCACCAGCTGGAAAAGATCATGGTGGGCTTCTGGGAGCGCGACTTCGACGTGCTCGTCTGCACCACGATCGTCGAGTCGGGCCTGGACGTGCCCAACGCCAACACCCTGATCGTCGACCGGGCCGACAACTACGGCCTCTCCCAGCTCCACCAGCTGCGCGGCCGGGTCGGCCGGGGCCGCGAGCGCGGCTACGCCTACTTCCTGTACCCGCCGGAGAAGCCGCTCACCGAGACCGCCCACGAGCGCCTGGCCACCATCTCCCAGCACACCGAGATGGGCGCGGGCATGTACGTGGCGATGAAGGACCTGGAGATCCGCGGCGCCGGCAACATCCTGGGCGCCGAGCAGTCGGGCTTCATCGCGGGCGTCGGCTTCGACCTGTACGTGCGGATGATGGCCGAGGCGGTGCAGGAGCAGAAGGCCAAGCTGGCCGGCACCTACCAGGAGGACGAGCGGCCCGACGTCAAGGTCGAGTTGCCGATCAACGCCCACATCCCGCACGACTACGTCACCTCCGAGCGACTGCGGCTGGAGGCGTACAAGCGGATCGCCGCGATCGGTTCCGACTCCGACATCGGCGCGGTGCGCGACGAGCTCGTCGACCGGTACGGACGGCCGCCCCAGCAGGTGGAGAACCTGCTGGAGGTCGCCCGCTTCCGGATTCGCGCCCGCCGCGCCGGGCTCACCGACGTCACCCTGCAGGGCCAGAACATCAAGTTCGCGCCGGTCGAGCTGAAGGACTCCCAGCAGGTCCGGCTCCAGAGGCTGTACCCGAAGGCGCTGCTGAAGCAGGCAGCCGGTACGTTGCTGGTGCCCGTACCCAAGACCAGGCCCCTGGGCGGCCAGCCGCTGCGCGATCTGGACCTGCTCAAGTGGTGCGGCGATCTCGTCGAGGCGATGTTCCTCGAAACCGCGCGGGTAGAGTAAGCACGTTTGTCGTGAAGGGAACGCATGTGAAGTCGACCCGAGTGCGCGTCATCCTGGCGGTCGCCGCCGCCGGTGTCGCGTTGACCGCCTGCTCTCCGAACCAGATCGGCGCCGCCGCCATCGTGGGTGGAGAGCGGATCAGCTCCAGCGAGCTGAACAGGAACGTCCGCGAGTACGAGGAGGCGCTGGCCAAGGCGGGCGTCTCCGCCTCGCAACTGCAGTTCCAGGACAACGTCTCGCAGCTCGTGCTCTTCCAGCTGGCCAATGCCAAGCAGTACGCGAAGGTCGCGGAGAGCAAGGGCATCACGGTCACCGACGGCGAGATCGACCAGGTGATCGCGGGCCAGGGCGGTCAGGAGAAGTTCGAGCAGCAGATGCTCCAGCAGGCGGTGGCCCCCTCGCACGCACGCGAGTTCATGAGGTCGCAGGTGCTGATGAGCAAGCTCGCCGCCAAGTACGGCGGCGGCACGGACGAGGCCGCCTTCCAACGCGGAAGTGAGCAGGCGAGAAAGGAGCTGCAGGCCATGCCGATCACCTGGAACCCGCGCTACGGCAAGCTCAACGAGGAGCGGAGCCAGGAGCGGCCGAGCGTCTTCGTCGACGCCGGTCGTTTCGGTGCCGCCGGGGCTCCCGCCGCCCCTGCCGCCGAGCAGCCCGAGACCCCGCAGCAGTAGCCTCCGGGCATGTCGCTGATCATTGTCACCACCTCGCCCCGGGTCGCCCCGGGGCTGCTCAGCCATCGCGCCTGGCAGGTTCTCGGACAGGGCCCGGTCCGCACCGGGGCCGCTGACCATCCGCACCTGCCGTACCTGGCGGAGGCCGGGATCGACGTCGAGGTGGTCGCCTGCGACCCCGCCGCGCTGGTCCGCGAGGCGGCGGCGGCGACGGTCGTGTGGCTGGAGGCCGACGAGGCGCTGATGCGCTCCATCGGCCACGCCGCCGTGGCGCTGGAGGACCCGCCGGTGATCGAGGTCGTCCCCGGCTCGTACGACCTGCCGGGCGCGCGGCTGCTCGACCTGATCTCGGTGATGGACCGGCTGCGGGTCGAATGCCCGTGGGACGCCCGGCAGACCCACGAGTCCCTGGCCCCGTACCTCATCGAGGAGGCCTACGAGGTGCTGGAGACCATCGAGGAGGGCGACCACGAGGCACTGCGCGAGGAGCTGGGCGACCTGCTCCTCCAGGTGGCCTTCCACGCGCGGGTCGCCCGCGAACGGCCGGACGGGTTCGATGTCGACGACGTGGCCGACGGGATCGTCGCCAAGCTCGTCCGCCGCCACCCGCACGTCTTCGCCGACACCCGGGTGGAGGGCGCGGGCGAGGTCAGTGCCAACTGGGAGACCATCAAGGCGGCCGAGCGCGCGGCCAAGAGCGGCGGCGATCCGGGTTCGGCGGTCGACGGCGTCCCGATGGGCCAGCCCGCGCTCTCCCTCGTCGCGCAGCTCCTGCGCCGCGCCGAGCGCGCCGGCGCCCCGGCGGGCCTTCCCGAGGGGGTGCCCGCCGACGGCCTGGGGGCGAAGCTCTTCGAGCTCGTACGGCAGGGGCACGCGGCCGGACTCGACCCCGAGGCCGAGTTGCGCGCCGTCGCCCGCGCCTACCGGCGAGCTATTGGCGACGCTGGCGCGTCGCGGTGAGGCCGCTCTTATCCGCCTCCTTCCCTCGTGAGGGAGGTCGCTCGTTCCTCGCGACCTCCCTCTCCTCAGTCCAGTCGCCGGCGCGGCCTCACGGGTAG
>NZ_JBFAOJ010000153.1:0-12590 GCF_040675205.1 Streptosporangium sp. NPDC049644
CCACCACCGCCACCCTCCTACACACCCTCAAAGGCCACACCGACTGGATCCGCGCCATCTCCTGGAGCCCCAACGGCACCCACCTCGCCACCGGCGGCGACGACGGAACCATCCGCCTCTGGGACCCCACCACCGCCACCCATATCGCCACGATGATCCCCCTGCCCGACGGATCCGCCGCCTTCGGGCCCGATGGCATGACCTACAAGTTCAGCGGCAACCCCTCGGGGCTGTTCTGGTGGGCGATCAACCTATGCACTTTCACCGCGGAAGAACTCGCCCCCTATGTACCCGGCCTGCGCCGCGCGCCCTACGACTCCCCTCTGAGCGACCTCCTCCCCCGCCCCGAAGGCAGGTGACCCCATGTCCAGCACCGATCCCGCTCCCTCCACAGGCCGGACGCCAGCGGAAGGCGGCGTCTCCCCGACAGGCGGCGGTCCTGGCGGACGCCGCACGTTCAGACAGGCCGATCTGGGGGTCAGGACCTTTCCGCTGGTCACGGCCGAGGAGTGGCGCACCCCCGAGGAGGTCCTGCGCCGGATGTACCTTGAGGCCGAGGACCGGGCCATCGAGGCGTACACCTGGTACATGCGGGACCGTGTCCGAAAGAGGGCCTCCTCCAAGGTCCTGCGAGGAGCCGCGATCGTGCTGGCCGCCGCGGGCGGACTCCAGCCACTGGCCAGCGCGGCCGGCGCCGGGGGCGGTCTGGGGTGGGGCTACATACTGCTCGCCTCGGCAGGCGTCTGCGTCGCCTTCGACCACTTCCTCGGGCTGTCGTCCCGCTGGATGCGGGACATGGTCTGCGCGCAGGAGATCCAGTCACGGCTACACGGCTTCCAGCTCGACTGGGCGGTGCTCAACGCGCGGGACGTCGAGCAGCGACCGATTCCCGTAGAGGACTACCTCGACCTGCTCCGAGCCTTCATCACCGACCTGTCAGCGATCATGACCAGGGAGACGAACGAGTGGGTCACCGAATTCCAGAGCGGCCTGGCCCAGTTCAACCTGCCCCCTGGCCAGAAGTGACCTCCAGCCATCTGACGTAATTACGGTGTGCGATCAAATCATTACCGCTACGGTGGGTCGTGGCAGGAGGCCTGCCGTACAAACACCGTACGATGGAGGGGAGGTGGAGGTGATGGTGATGACCGCCAAGACACACCGCATCGAGATGCGCGCGGACGCGGCGACCGAAGGGCTCATCGTGCAGGCCGCACAGGCCCTGGGGGAATCGATCTCCTCGTTCGTCCTACGCGCGGCTCGCGCGGAGGCCAGCCGAGTGCTCGCCCGGCCCGATGTCACACTGATGCCCGCCGAGCAGTTCGACGAGTTGCTCGCGTCGCTGGACGAGCCTGACGAGGCACCCGCGCTCCGTAGGGACGCGCAGCGACAGCGCCGCTATCACGAATCGACATGACCTGGCAATCGCGCCCCCTCCACGAGGAGCACGATCCCAGCGCCTTCGACTGCTCAGTCCCGATCATGAACGAATGGCTGGTCAAGATGGCGCTTCGCGCCCAGCGATCGGACACGGCACGCACCTACGCATGGTCTGCCCCTGACTCCCACCGTGTCGTCGGGTATTTCTCCGTCACCCCCACCGAGGTACGGCGGGCGGAGGTCGGCGGTTCGCTCTCCGGAGGGGTGAGCATCGTACCCGGCTACCTCCTGGCGAGACTCGCCCTCGACCGCCGCCTCCACGGCCGGGGCCTCGGTGCGGAACTGCTGGTGAATGCGATTTCCAAAATCGTGTCTGCCTCGGAAACGGCAGGGGGCCGTGTCATCGTGGTCGACGCGATCAACGACCGTGCCGCCGACTTCTACACCTCCCGCGGATTCACCCCGGTCAAAAACGACTCGTACCGGCTGGTGATGAAGATGGCCACGGCGCGGGCCGCGCTTGCCTCTTCCTGACCTCCGAAACCTGCGGTGATGTGGATGAGCCCTCCGGGCGGGTCAGGAGGCCGTTCCGGAGGGCTGGGTGGTGAGGGCGTCGATCTCGTCGAGGATCTCCTTCTTGCCCGCCGGGTCCATGGAGGAGGCCTCGACGGCGTTGCGGGCCAGGGCGGTGAGGGTGGCACGGTCCAGGCCCAGGTGTTCGGCGGCGACGCGGTACTCGTCGCTCAGGGTGGTGGCGAACATGGGCGGGTCGTCGCTGTTGAGGGTGACGAACAGGCCCTCCTCGATCATGCGGGGCAGCGGGTGCTCCTCGATGCGGGCGATCTGGCCGGTGCAGACGTTGGAGGTGGGGCAGACCTCCAGCGGGGTCTGCGTCTCGCGCAGGTGGGCGATCAGGCGGGGGTCCTGCACGCAGGCGATGCCGTGGCCGATCCGCTCGGCGCCCAGGTGGTCGAGGACCTCCCAGACGGTCTCCGGGCCGCTCATCTCGCCCGCGTGCGGCAGGCTGCGCAGCCCGGCGGCGGTGGCCGCGCGAAAGGCGTCCCGGAAGGCGTCGCGATATTTCGGACGCTCCTGCTCGATCCCGGCCAGCCCGAAACCTACCAGCGCCCGGGGAGGTTCTCCGAGCGCGTGGTCCAGGGTGACCCGGGCCGCCTCGACGCCGTACTCGCCGGGAATGTCGAAGATGTACGCCATCCGCACGCCGTGCTCCTCGTGGGCGCGCCGGGAGGCCAGGTCGAGTGCCTCGGTGACCTCCCGCATCGGCATGCCCATGACGTGGTGCGCGTACGGGGTGACGGTCAGCTCGACGTAACGCCCGTTCTGCCGGGCCAGGTCCGCGGCCAGGCCGAGCACCAGGGTCGCCACGTCCTCGGGCTCGCGGACCAGGGTGTTGATCGCCTGGTAGATCTCGGCGAAGTGCGGGAAGTCGCGGAACCGGTAGAACGCGCGCAGTTCCTCCTCGCCGGTGGGAACGCCCCCACCGGGGTGGCGGCGGGCGAGCTCCAGCACGGTGGCGGGCGAGGCGGAGCCGATCAGGTGGACGTGGAGCTCGACCTTGGGGAGGGCGTCGATGAACGCGTCGATCGTCATGCGGAGGACCCTACGCATCCCCTCCCCCGGCACGAAAGCCATTTACCGCAAATCTAACACTAAAATGTACGATTAAAACGGTGAATGTCGGACAGTGTGAGAATTTCGCCGGAGCTTTTCCTCCCGCGCACCGGACGTCTGGCGCATAGTGGGGGCAAGCACCTCGACACCCCTCACGGAGGCTCACAGTGTTCGAGCGCTTCACCGACCGTGCCCGCCGCGTCGTGGTCCTGGCCCAGGAGGAGGCCCGCAGGCTCGGCCACGACCACATCGGCACCGAGCACATCCTGCTCGGTCTGGTCCTTGAGCGGGACGGCGTCGCCGGCCGCGCCCTGCGGGCCCTGGACATCGACGGCGAGCAGGTCAGGAACGACGTGGAGGAGATCATCGGCAGGGGTGACGAGACCCCCGGCAGCCACATCCCCTTCACCCCGCACGCCAAGAAGGTGCTCGAACTGTCGCTGCGGGAGGCGCTCGGCCTGCACCACACCTACATCGGCACCGAGCACATCCTGCTCGGCCTGATCCGCGAGAGTGAGGGCGTGGCCGCCCGGGTGCTGGCCGGGCGGGGAGCGCGCCTGGACGCCGTACGCGCCCAGGTGATCACGCTGCTCGGGCGGCGCGGCCCCGACCGCGCGGTGACCGCCGAGGAGGGCTTTCCGGTGATGGGCGCGTCGCTCTCGGCCAGACTGGAGCGCATCCAGGAGAGCCTGGACCGGATCGAGCGCAGGCTGGACGCCATCGAGGGCGCCGACGCGCCCCGAGAGCCCGGCCCCCCGCAGGAGCAGGCTCCCTGAGGACCCGGGAGGGCACCCGGATCAGCGCCCGGCCTGGTGAGAGAGCGCAGGAGTGGGCCCTCCCCGTTCCGGGACCCCTGAGTGATCCCGGAACGGGGAGGCCGAATGATGGGTTCAACTCGGGGATGCCGTCGCCATCACTCCCACGGCCAGCCTGGCTTCCACCACGCCGGGGTCCTCGGTCTGGCTCAGGGTCGCGCCAAGCGAGACCAGGAGCCTGCGCATCCGCACGTTGTCGGCGAGCAGGGTGGCCCTGACCTCGGCGAAGCCCAGGTCCCGGGCCTGGCCGACGAGCATCTGGGCCAGTGCGGCGCCCAGTCCCCTGCCCTGCCAGCGGTCCTCGACCAGGAAGGCCATCTCGGCGATGCCCGGATCGGGGGTGAACATCAGGTTGGCGAGGCCGACGACCTGGCCGTCGTGCCCGGCGACGATGGAGTAGCCCTTCGTGCGGTCGCAGAGCCGGTCGAAGACCTTCGGCGGCAGCACGGGCATCGCGGTGAAGTAGCGGAACCTGCGGGCCTCGGGCGAGCAACGGTCGTGCAGGTCGCGTACGGCCTCGCGGTAGAGCCGGGTGAGCGGGCGGACCTGGACCTCCACGCCGTCGGAGAGCGTGATGTCGCGGTCGGTGCCGGACCGCTCGGCGGGGGGCTGCGCCAGCCGCACGAAGGAGGCCGCGCGGGCGGCCTCGGTCAGGGTGAAGGGCAGCTCGGCCCGGCGCACCCTGATCGCGCGGCGCGGGGCCACGGGCACGGTGAGCAGCGTGGGGTCCGGGAGATCGCTCATCTCGGCACCATAGACCCAGCGGGAGTCGTCGGCGCGCAGCAGCTCCCCGAGCAGCTCGGGCAGCCGCCAGGGGGTGGTGCGCAGCCGGGAGGCGAGCAGGAGCACGCGGGTGGGCTCGTCCGTCAACTCGTGCGCGGTGGCGGGGACGACCAGGACCTCGCGTCCGCCGGCCGCCTCCAGAGCCTCGCGCACCGCCTCGGCACCGGCGGGGATGTCCGTGACGAACTCGTCGACCGTGCCGTCCGCGTCGGTCTGGACGCTCAGGCCCAGGATGTTGCCGCCCTTGGCGGCGAGCGCGGCGGCCAGCGAGGCGAGACGCCCCGGCCGCTCGTCAACGGTAGTACGAATCCTCAGAAACCCCATCAGAATGCTCCCTCTGTTGGGGGATAGCCTTACCTGACCCTGTTACGGGACTGCTACACATGAGTGAGCCTGCCGTTACATCTGACGGATCACTCATTACGTGGCAGGACTGCTTTTCTGCAACGGTTTCCGTTGGCAGGCGCATCACAATAGACGGATATAGCAGGATATGAGGCCATGAGCACGCGTGTTCCCCTGGCTGGGGATTTCGTCAACGGAGACGTCTCCTTCTGGTACCGCTCCCTGGGCATCCCCACGGCCGGCACTCCCCTCGGCGGCGACCTCGACGCCGACGTGGCCATCGTCGGCGCCGGCTACACCGGCCTGTGGACCGCCTACTACCTGAAGAAGGCCAGCCCCGCCCTGCGGGTCGTGGTGCTGGAGAAGGAGTTCGCCGGCTACGGCGCCTCAGGGCGCAACGGCGGCTGGCTGGTCGGCGAGCTGGCCGGTACCCCCGAGCGCTACGCCAGGACGCACGGCGCGGACGCGGCCAAGCGGCTGCAGCGGGTGATGTTCGAGGCGATCGACGAGGTCATCACGATCACCGAGGACGAGAACATCGACGCGGACATCGTCAAGGGCGGCGTCACCACGGTCGCCACCAACGCCGCCCAGGACCGGCGGCTGCACCGGTTGCTCGCCCACGAGCGCCACTGGGGCTGGACCGAGGACGACGTGCGGCTGCTCGATCCGGCGGAGCGGGAGGAGCGCCTGCGGGTGGCCGGCGCGGTCAGCGCGATCTGGAGCCCGCACTGCGCCAGGATCCAGCCCGCCAAGCTGGCCCGCGGCCTGGCCCAGACCGTGCGGGACCTCGGGGTGAAGATCTTCGAGCACACCCCGGTCACCGAGATCGCCCCGCGCGAGGCCCGCACGCCGCACGGCACGGTCCGTGCCGACTACATCATCCGCGCCACCGAGGGTTTCACCGCCGAACTGAAGCAGTACCACCGCGCCTGGCTGCCGATGAACAGCTCGATGATCGTCACCGAGCCGCTGGGCGGGCTGTGGGACGAGATCGGCTGGGAGGGCCACGAGCTGCTCGGCGACATGGCGCACTACTACATGTACGCCCAGCGCACCGCCGACGGCCGGATCGCGTTCGGCGGGCGCGGCAAGCCCTACCTCTACGGTTCCCGGGTGGACGAGCGGGGCCGCACCCACGAGTGGACGATCGAGGCGCTCTGGGAGTTGCTGACCGGGATGTTCCCCACGGTCAGGGCCTCGAAGGTGGCGCACGCCTGGTCCGGGGTGCTCGGCGTGCCGCGTGACTGGTGCGCCACCGTGCACGTCGACCACGCCACCGGCATCGGCTGGGCGGGCGGCTACACCGGCCACGGGGTGACCACGACCAACCTCGCCGGCCGCACCCTGCGCGACCTGATCCTGCGCGAGGACACCGAGCTCGCCTCCCTGCCCTGGGTGGACCGCAAGGTACGGGGCTGGGAGGTGGAACCGCTGCGGTGGATCGGCGTGCACACCATGTACGACCTCTACCGGCGGGCCGACGCCAGGGAGAAGGCGGGACTCGGCCGTACCTCGGTGCTGGCCCGCGTCGCCGACTCCATCACCGGACGCTGAGCGCCGGCGAAACTGACGCTGGACCTCGGCCGGTCCAGCGTGCAGTGTAGGTGATCAAGCGGCACCCCGGAGCGTCAGCGGCCTCCGGGCCACCGACAGAAGGATGGTGCAACAGTGCGCGACCTGCTCTTCCGGGGCGGCCGGGTCTTCCTCGCCGCCGACGCGTTCGCCGAGGCGGTGCTGGTCCGTGACGGCCGGATCGCCGCCGTCGGTGCGGAGTCCGACGTCGTACGACTGGCCGCCCCCGGCCACGAGGTCGTCGACCTGGACGGCCGCCTGCTGACCCCCGGGTTCACCGACGCGCACATCCACCCGGTGCAGGCGGGCCTGGAGCGGGCCAGGTGCGACCTGTCCGAGGTCTACGGCCTGCCGGAGTACCTGGAGAGGATCGTCGCCTACGCGGACTCCCACCCCGGCCACGAGTGGATCGACGGCGGCGGCTGGGACATGTCGGCCTTTCCCGGCGGCCTGCCGCACCGCTCCCAGCTCGACGTCGTCATCCGCCCGGTCTATCTGATCCAGCGCGACCACCATGCCGCCTGGGTCAACAGCCGGGCCCTGGAGCTGGCCGGGATCACCCGCGACACCCCCGACCCCGCCGACGGCAGGATCGAGCGCGACGCCGACGGCACGCCGAGCGGCGTGCTGCACGAGGGCGCGATGGACCTGGTCGGCCTGCTCACCCCGCGTCCCAGCGCCGCGGACCTGCACGAGGCGCTGCTGGCGGCCCAGGACCACCTGTTCTCCCTCGGCATCACCGGCTGGCAGGACGCCATCGTCGGCTCCTACGCGGGCTACGACGACCAGCTGTCCACGTACGTCTCGGCGGCGGCCTCCGGCGCGCTGCGGGCCCGCGTGGTGGGCGCGCTGTGGTGGGACCGGACCCGCGGCGCCGAGCAGATCCCCGAGCTGCTGGAGCGGCGCGAGTCGGCCACGGGCCTGGAGCGGTTCCGCGCCACCTCGGTGAAGATCATGCAGGACGGCATCGCCGAGAACTTCACCGCCGCGGTGATCGAGCCCTACTGCCGCTGCGGCGGCACCGGCCTGTCGTATGTGGATCCCACGCTGCTGAAGGAGTACGTCGCCGAGCTGGACCGGCACGGCTTCCAGGTCCACTTCCACGCCATCGGTGAGCGGGCGGTCCGCGAGGCGCTGGACAGCTTCGAGGGGACCGACCCGGCCAACCGGCACCACATCGCGCACCTGCAGATCGTCGAGCCGTCGGACGTGCCGCGCTTCGCCGAGCTCGGTGTGACCGCCAACCTGCAGCCGCTCTGGGCCACCCACCACGCCCAGATGGACGAGCTGACCCTGCCCTTCCTGGGCGAGGAGCGCTCCTCGTGGCAGTACCCGTTCGCCGACCTGCTGCGCTCGGGCACCCGCTTCTGCGCGGGCAGCGACTGGCCGGTCTCGGTCGCCGACCCGTTCCAGGGCATGCACGTGGCCGTCAACCGCACCGAGCCCGGCGGCTCACTGCACGCGGACTACCCGACGGCGCAGACCCCGTTCCTGCCCGGCCAGCGCCTGGACCTGGCCACCGCGCTGACCGCCTACACCGCCGGCTCGGCCCGGATCAACCACGACGACGACGCCGGCACCGTCGTCCCCGGCAACCGCGCCGACCTGGTCGTCCTGGACCGCGACCCGTTCACCGAGCCGCAGGCCGACATCTGGCGGACGAAGGTCGCGATGACCTTCGTCGGCGGCGAGCAGGTCTACCGGCGCTGACCCGGAAACGACACGGAGCGCGGCGGCCGTCTCCCTCGACGGCAACGGCGGTGGCTCCTCCGCTCCCCGAAGGGAACGGCTTCACGAGACCCGCGACCGGTCTCGGCGTGCGGGGTTCCATCGAGCGAGGACAGCGGGCTGCTTCGGGCCGACGGCCCGGACCCGAGCGGCCCGGAAAAATGATTTGCGGGCGATAACCTAGAATGTCATGGTTGCTCTTCGCCTCCTGGGGCCAGGGTGACGCCAACGCCCTGGGAGCGCTGCTGGGACGGTTCAACGCGATGTCCGCCTCATGACGATGTCGTCTGTGTGAGATTCCCGTCGTCTCCCGGCCTCCGCTGACCGCGCGGAGACTCCCGCCCAGCCCGCTGTTAGCCTGTTCCGCTCCGCCACGCCCGGCTCTCCCCCAAGTTCCCGTCGGTGGCCCCTTCTGCTTGCGAGGTACATCATTTCCGCGTTTCCCCAGTCGGTGAACGACACCGCGGTCGGCGAGTCCCGGGGCACCGGCGACGCCGCGGTTCCCAAGGGGGCCACGATGATGATCGCCACGCTGGTCGCATCGGCCTTCGTGATGATCCTCAACGAGACGGTCCTGAGCGTCGCGCTGCGCGACCTCAGCGTCGACCTCGGCGTCGCCACCACGACCGCGCAGTGGCTGACCAGTGGTTTCCTGCTGACCATGGCCGTGGTCATCCCCACCACCGGTTTCCTGCTCGAGCGATTCACCCCTCGGCAGATCTTCCTGGTCTCGCTGACGTTGTTCAGCGCGGGCACCCTGATCAGCGCGCTCGCCCCGGGGTTCGCCGTACTGCTGGCCGGGCGCGTCGTGCAGGCCTGTGGCACCGCGGTCATGCTACCGATGCTGATGACCACGGTGATGCGCCTGATCCCCGCGTCCAAACGCGGCGCGACCATGGGCACGATCACCATCGTCATCGCCGTGGCTCCCGCGATCGGGCCGACGGTCGGCGGCGCGGTGCTGTCCTCCCTGGGCTGGCGCTGGATGTTCTGGCTCGTACTACCGCTGTCCCTGCTGGCACTGGCCTTCGGCGCCGTCCGGATGCGGCTGGGCGGCGAGACGCGCACGGTGCCGCTGGACGTGTTGTCCGTGCCGCTGTCCGCCGTCGGTTTCGGCGGCATCCTGTACGGCCTCTCCTCCGTCGGCGAGTCCGGCGGCGGCCACCTGGTGGCGCCGTGGATCCCCATCGCGGTCGGTGCCGTGGCCCTCGCCGGGTTCGTGGTACGCCAACTCCGACTGCAGCGCCAGGACCGGGCGCTGCTGGACCTGCGCCCGCTGACCCACCGCGCCTTCGTCGTCGCGCTGACCCTGAGCGCCCTGCTGTTCATGTGCCTGCTGGCGGTCTCGGCGATCCTGCTGCCGCTGTATCTCCAGACCGTCCTGCGCACGAGTACGTTCGTCAGCGGGCTGGCCGTGCTCCCCGGCGGGCTGGTCCTCGGCCTGCTGGGACGGCCGGTGGGGCAACTGTTCGACCGCTTCGGTGCCCGCCCGCTGGTGATTCCCGGCGCACTGGCCACAGCGGTGGCGCTGTGGCTGTTCACCGCCCTCGGACCGGATTCGCCGCTGGCCCTGGTGATCGGCATCCATGTGCTGCTCATGGCCGGGCTCGGGGCGATGATGACCCCCCTGATGACCGAGTCGCTCGGCGCGCTGCCCGAACACCTCTACTCGCACGGCAGCGCGATCCTGTCCACGCTCCAGCAGGTCGCGGGCGCGTTCGGTACCGCCATGTTCGTCACCGTGGCGTCCCTGGGCACCACCCACGCGTCCGGCGCCCCCGACGCCGCAGGCCTGCACACGGCCTTTGTCGTCGCGGGTGTGCTCGGTGTGCTGGTGTTCGTCACGGCGCTGTTCGTACGCCGCCCCCGGTCTGTGCCGCAAACCGCCGCAGGGCGCGACGCCGGTTGAACCGCGGCGAGGCCGGCGCGGTTTTCGGGGTTGACGGGCATGCGAACCGAGAGAAGGCGACTTCGCGTCGATGACCGAGGGTGAAGCCCAGGTCCCGCGGGTACCGGGCCGTCCGGCCCCACCGCCGCCGTAGCATTCCCGAACAGCCGATCAGCGGAGGACGTCGTGAACGATCTGCCCATCTGCGTCACCTGCGGGGTCCAGTACGCCGCGGCGCGGGATGACTGCCCGATCTGTGAGGACGAGCGGCAGTACGTCGGCTGGGAGGGCCAGCGCTGGACCTCTCTCGACGAGCTGCGCGAGAGCGGGCACCGGGCGCACCTCGCCGAGGAGGGCACCGGGGTGGTCGGCATCGGCACCGACCCCGCCACCGCCATCGGGCAGCGTGCCCTGCTGGTCCGCACCCCGGCCGGCAACGTGCTGTGGGACATGGTCACCCACCTCGACGACGAGCTGATCAGGCAGGTCGGCGAGCTCGGCGGGATCGACGCCATCGCGATCAGCCACCCGCACTTCTACGGCTCGATGGTCGAGTGGGCGCACGCCTTCGACGCGCCGATCCACCTGCACGCGGCCGACCGCGACTGGGTGGCCCGCCCCGACGAGTCGGTGGTCTTCTGGGAGGGCGGCACCTGCGAGATCCTCGAAGGAGTGACGCTGGTCAACGCGGGCGTGCACTTCGACGGCGGCCAGGTCATGCACTGGCGTGACGCCGAGGACGGCCGGGGCGCGCTGTTCTCCGGCGACATCCTCCAGGTGGTGGCCGACCGCCGCTGGGTCAGCTTCATGTACAGCTATCCCAACCTGATCCCCGAACGCCCCGCCACGATCCGCCGCGCCCTGTCGCTGCTGGAGCCGTACGCCTTCGACCGCGTCTACGGCGGCTGGTGGAAGCGGATCGTGCACACTGACGGCGCCGAGGCCGTCCGCCGCTCCGCCGACCGCTACCTGTCCTTTGTCCTGGGCGACTGACTCCGTACGCCGCACGTGACCCCGATCGACCTGGGATGACGCGGAAAACAAGGTTAACCGCTGGAAAAGATCCTCCACGGTGAGGGATAGTCCCCTGATGCCGCAACCAGAGGAAGCAGAGAGCGCGCGCCCGCTGTGGCGGGACCGGAACTTCAACGTCTTCTGGGTCTCCCAGACGCTCTCCGTCGCCGGGGACTCGTTCGCCTACATCGCCATCCCGCTGCTGGTGCTGAACGTGACCGGGTCGGTCGCGCAGATGGGCCTGCTGACCGGCGTGGCCGGTGCCGCGTCGGTCGGTGCCGGGATCTTCGCCGGGATCCTGGCCGACCGGCTCGACCGGCGGACCCTGCTGATCTGCTGCGACCTCGCCCGCATGGTGCTGTACGGGCTCGTCCCGCTCGCCTGGGCGTTCGGCCCCCAGGTCTGGCTGCTGTACGTGGTGCTGCCTCTCTGCGAGGCGATCGGGATGGTCTTCCAGGTCACCTACGTGACCGCGGTGCGCAACCTGGTCGAGGGCGACCGCATCACCGAGGCCAACGGCCGGCTCTACGCGACCGCCGCGGCGGCCGGCATCGGCGGCCCGCTGCTCGCCGGTGTGGTCTCCGGACAGTTCGGCCCGACCGCGGCGATCGCCGTCAACGCGGCGAGCTTCGCGCTGTCGGCGGCGGGCCTGTACTTCGTCCGGTTCAACCGACCCGAGGCCGGCGCGCCCGCGCCGCCGCGCCAGCGGCCCTGGCAGGAGCTGCTGGCCGGTGCCCGGTTCCTCTGGCGGCACCCGGTGCTGCGTTCCCTGACGATCCTGCTCTCCTTCTTCATCTTCTTCACACTCGGCATGACCGACGTCCTGATCTACCACCTGAAACACGACCTGGGCCACTCCGACGGCACCGTCGGCACGGTCCTCGCGGTCGCCGCGGCCGGCACGATCGCCGGAGCCGTGCTCGTGGCACCCGTCCGCCGCAGGCTCGGTTTCGGCGTCACCTGGATCGGCGCCCTCGCGACCAGCGGGCTCGCCATGGCGTGCGTCGGCCTCTCCGGGCGTGTCCCGGTGATCGCCGCCCTGATGGCCGTCTACCTCTGCGGCGTCAGCGTGGCCGGGATCTGCTCGATGTCCCTGCGCCAGCAGGTGACCCCGGACCATCTGCTCGGCCGCGTCACCTCGGCGTTCTGGACGATCCACTTCTCCCTCGGCCCGGTGGGCGCGGCCGTCCTGACCTGGGGCGCGGGTGGCTACGGCGTCACCGTGATCTGCCTCCTGGCCGGCACCGCCTGCCTGCTGATCGCGGCGGCCGCGCTCTTCACCCCGATCCGCCGCCCCGCCCCCGAGCAGTCGGCGCCCACCGTCTCATGAGGCCGGAGATCCGGCGGTGAGGTGATCCCAGCGACCTTCACGCCAGGATCCGGCCGGGTTTCCGGTACCCGCGGGCTGAGCGGGCCGCCGCCTGGCGGCC